>CAYXKI010000013.1:0-16988 GCA_964465095.1 uncultured Ruminococcus sp. | reverse complement strand
GGAAATTGTATATTCAAGAACTGAATACTGTGCTGCAAGAATATCATAGTTAAGATCATAGTTAAGAATAGTTAAGGCAACACCGCACAAAGCAAGAAACGCTTTTGTGTGGTGTTATTTTTTCGCCTTTTTTTCTGAGAAATTCAACAAGAGAATTTGACAAACATCTTCTCCGGGATGTGCTATACTAAAGGCAGTAATAGCCTTAACATTTAGAAAGAAAGGATGTCTCTGCCATGTCCCACACCTCTGCCTCCTCCCATCCCCGGATTTCCTACGTATTGTTAGAAAGCGGTTGCGGATTTCTCTCCGGATTGCTGCTTGCCGGTACTTACGTAGGAGACATTACCTCACCGCTTCCCATTGCCATCGCCGCCACTCTCTCTGCAACCGGTGCTGCCTGCGTCATGACCGGAAGCCTGATCTCTTACCTTCTCTCCGGTTCTGCCCTGGAAAATCTCCCCTTGCTGTTTGCCCTTGTTCTTGTCGTCAGCCTACGCATTTTACACCTGTCGCCGAAAACCGCCGGCAAAACCGCCTTTTGTACCGGTGCTTGCGTTTTCCTCTCCGGAATCGGGATCTCCCTCTTTACCAATGCAGGAGGAATCGTCGCCATCAGCTATCTTATGACTGCAATTCTCACAGGGTGCGCCACCTATTTTGTCCACACCATTTTCAACGGCATCCGAAAAACCGGTAAGATTCCGCTTCGTTCCACAGATGGCTGCGCAGCCGCTGTTATGGTGATTCTCACCGTTGCCGCTTTCAGTTGTTATAACATTTTTGAAAGTAACATCGGCTGCCTTATGGGGGTGCTTCTCACTTTGATCGGTGCAAAAAAATTCCGCTGTGCCGGTGGGGTAATCTGCGGTGCACTTTCCACTTGTGGGATCTTGCTTGGGGCAGGAACAGAATATATGCCAATGCTGATGCTTCCCATCAGCGGTTTGTTTGCCGGTTCTCTTGCCGGCAAATCTCGTCTTACCATGACTGTTTCCTGTTTTCTCTTTACGTTTCTGACATGGCTTACTTTTGAAACTGCCCTGTTTTCTTTTTCTGCTGTGCTGAATCTGTTCCTGGGCTGTGTGGCGTTCTTGTTTCTGGATCCCTGTTTTCTGGACAAGCGTCTTGTGACAGATTTGTCCCACAATCCCGACTCTTCTTTTCCCCTTGTTCTGCGACTGCAACATATGGCAGATGCCATTCACGCCGTGCGAGAAGATACCGATCACATTGCCTCCCTTTTGCCACAGGAAGAATCCGGTTGTGATATGACAAAATTGGTGTGCGAATCTGTTTGCGGTAGCTGTCGTCACAAACTCTATTGTTGGGAAACGCACTATGAGAGAACTCTTGCCGGTTTTCGGAAACTGGAATCCCAAAGCTGTGATGTGTCTTTTTCTATCCCGAAAGAACTTAGCACCTGTAGCCGTACCAAGGAACTCTGTCATCTGTTTTCTCAATACACCACCCAGAAGCACCAGGCACAATTTTTTGCAATGCACACCAGAGAAAGTCGTATCCTACTTTTTGAACAGCTTGCCGCAGCAGAAGAAATTCTGAAAGCCACAGGAATGCAATCTCCCTTGCGGTATAGCCGGGAACTCAGCGAAACCATCCGCCAGAAACTCCACCACTACGGTTATGCGTTTGAAACTGTCGCAGCATATTACACCACTGCCAATCGTATGATGATTGAACTCCACAGCAAAGCAAACCACTTCGAGAACAGTCTTCCTGCCATCCGACATATTCTCTCCGAATCCCTCAATGTGACTTTGCAAGAACTGGACTCTATTTCTACCGGGGTCTGCATTCGCTATCGCCTTTGTCAATCTCCCAAGTTCCAATTGAAGCATTATGCTGTTGCACGACACGCCTGTCAGGAAACCGTTTCCGGGGACACAGCCATTGCTTTCAGCGACAGCCTTGGGAATCCTTATCTGGTGTTGTCTGACGGCATGGGCACCGGCACAGAAGCCGCAATTGAATCTCGCATGACCGTGCAACTTTTTCGTAGACTGATCAGTGGCGGCATTACCGGTGTAGCTGCAATTCAGCTTATGAATGGACTCTTGCGTACCAAATCTCCCTCCGAAAGCTTTGCCACTTTGGATGTGGCACAATTTGACTTGGATCACGGGACACTGACCATGATGAAATCCGGCGCAGCGGCCACGCTGATCCGGCATAGCGGCAAAGTTTCTCGCATCAGTGCCAAAACGTTTCCCCTTGGTGTAACGCCAAAATCCGAGTCCGAACAGCGTCATGTTTCCCTGAAACCTGATGACATGATTCTTATGCTTTCCGATGGAGTTAGCGAGGATAGCTATCCATTTATTCGCCAGCTTTTGGAAAATAGCAACGATTTAGAATATATCGTGTCGGAAATATGCGAAAAAGCGTCCATTTTTTCCGGCGGGAACAATCGGGATGACATTACCGTCTGTGGTGCAAAATTATGCTTTTCTAAAATTTAAGTGATTTTTTTATTCCTCAATTTGTGCAAGTTGCACAGATTACAATTGAGAAACTGTTCAATTATATAAAATTTACTAAGTGATACAAAAAAACCTTGCAATGTGTTTCTATTTATGCTAAAATATGAATAGAAAACAGAAGATAACATCGCAAGAGTTATGCAATATTGCCTTAGTTCTATGCGTATTTCTAAAAGGAGGGTTATACTATGCTTTCATCGCAAAAATCCAGTGCAAATGATTTTCCACTTTACCTGTTTCATCAAGGAAAAAATTTTGAAGCACATAAATTCTTCGGGGCACACATTTTCAAGAGAGGCAGAGGGACATTCTGCCGTTTTCGTGTGTGGGCACCAAAAGCAAAAAGTGTCTCTGTCATCGGTTCTTTCAATCAATGGGATCGCAGTTGCAACCCTATGGAAAAGATTTCAGATACTGTCTGGGAAGTAGAAATCCCACGGCTGAAACAATTTGACAGCTATAAGTATAGTATAGAAACTGAAACCGGTCAGATTCTGGACAAGGCGGATCCTTATGCAACCCACTATGAAACAAGACCCGGTACTGCCTCTAAAATCTATGAGAGCAGCTATACCTGGCAGGACAATGCGTGGCGTATGTCCAAAAAGAATCAGACTCCATACAAAAGCCCGATTAACATCTACGAGGTAAACCTTGCCTCTTGGAAAAAGAATCCGGACGGGGAGTTCCCAAGCTATATCGGCTTTGCGGAGGAAATTATCCCTTATCTCAAAGAGATGTCCTATACCCACATTGAGTTTATGCCACTGACGGAATATCCTTTCGATGGTTCTTGGGGTTATCAGGTAACGGGCTATTTTGCACCGACCTCCCGACATGGCACGCCGGATGATTTCCGCCATATGGTTGATCTGTTTCATCAGGCAGGAATCGGTGTCATTCTGGACTGGGTTCCGGCACATTTTCCAAAGGATGCTATGGGGCTTTGCGAATTTGACGGTTCTTACTGTTATGAGTATGCAGATCCTCTGAAAATGGAGCACAAAAGCTGGGGAACGAGAGTGTTTGACTATGGAAAGGGCGAGGTTTGTTCCTTCCTGATTTCCAGTGCGTGCAACTGGCTTGAAGATTTCCATTTGGATGGACTTCGTGTGGATGCAGTTGCCTCTATGCTGTACTTAGATTATGACAGACAAGACGGGGAGTGGCGACCCAATGTTTACGGTGGTCATGAAAACCTGGAGGCTGTGGACTTCTTACGACATTTAAACGAGGCAGCGTTTTCCAGAAATCCCGATATTCTCATGATTGCAGAAGAATCCACCGCATGGCCACTTGTGACAAAGCCCACAGATTTAGGGGGACTTGGCTTTAATTTTAAGTGGAATATGGGCTGGATGAATGATATGCTTAGCTATATTTCTCTTGACCCGATTTATCGTGCGTTTAACCACGACAAGCTCACTTTCTCCTTCTTCTATTGCTTCTCTGAGAATTATATTCTGCCTATTTCTCATGACGAAATTGTCTATGGAAAGTGCTCTATGCTCAACAAAATGAGTGGACAGACAGATCTGGAGAAATTTGCTTCTTATCGTGCATTTTTGGGATATATGATGGCACACCCCGGCAAAAAGCTTCTCTTTATGGGACAAGAGTTTGCCCAGAGAAACGAGTGGAATTATCAGACCGATCTGGATTGGGAACTGTTGGAACAGAAAGAACATCAGGAAATGAAATTGTTCTCTCAGGATCTGAACCGGTTCTATCTGGAAAATTCTCCCCTCTGGCAGGATGACGACTCCTGGCAGGGATTTAGCTGGATTTCCCACGATGACTATAAGCAAAGCGTCATTGCATTCCGACGGATTGATGATGACGATAACGAAATTATCGCCGTGTGCAACTTCTGCCCGGTACAGCGTAACGATTATAAAATCGGCGTACCGAAAGAGGGGAGATACCAGGTTGCATTTAACACAGATGATGAGAAATATGGCGGTAGTGGCATTACGGAGAAGAAGTTCACTACATTGCCCATTGCAATGCATGGCTTTGAACAGTGCATTTCAATGACACTTGCACCGCTCTCTGTCACCTATCTGAAATATGCACCGGTGAAGAAACGTGCACCGAGAAAAAAAGCTGCGGTAAAGAAAACAACACAAAAGGCGACAACAGAAAAAACTGTTTAAGAACTTGTTCTAGGAGGAATACCATGAAAATCAAGAAAAAATGTGTGGCTATGCTGCTTGCAGGCGGTCAGGGAAGCCGTTTGTATGCACTGACACAAAAAGTTGCAAAACCTGCAATTCCCTATGGTGGAAAAAATCGTTTTATCGATTTTCCCCTTTCCAACTGCATCAATTCCGGTATCGACACCGTTGGTGTATTGACCCAGTACCAGCCACTGGTGCTGAATGAGTACATCGGCAATGGACAACCTTGGGATCTGGACAAAATGCATGGTGGTGTACACGTACTGCCACCGTACCAGACTGCTGCTGGTGCATCTTGGTATGAGGGCACTGCAAATGCTATTTATCAGAACATGGCATTTATTGAGCGATATGACCCGGAATATGTTATCGTTCTTGGCGGTGACCACATCTACAAAATGGACTATTCCAAAATGATTGAATATCACATCGCCAATGAGGCAGACAGCACCATTGCGGTAATTGATGTTCCTCGTTCTGAGGCATCCCGGTTTGGAATTATGACTTGTGACGAACACGGTAGAATCGTAGACTTTACCGAAAAGCCAAAGGAACCTAAGTCCACGTTGGCATCCATGGGCATTTATGTTTTCACTTGGAGTAAGCTGAAGAAATACTTGATTGAAAACGAAAATGCCAATACCGGTTCAAAGGATTTCGGCAAAGACATTATTCCGGCAATGCTGGAAAACAACGAAAGACTCTTTGCCTATGAATTCGAGGGCTATTGGAAAGACGTTGGAACACTGGACAGCTTGTGGGAAGCAAACATGGATCTTTTAAGCCCCAGTGTACCGCTGGATCTTTATGATCCGGACTGGAGAGTTTACTCCCGTCATAACAATATGCCACCTCAGCACATTGGCGAGAATGCGCATGTAGAGAATTCTATGATTACAGAGGGCAGCGTAGTAGACGGTACGGTTGACTTCTCCATTATCTCCTCCGGCGTTGTAATTGAAGAGGGCGCATCTGTCAAGTACAGCATTGTTATGCCCGGCACTGTTATCAAAAAGGGCGCTGTTGTGGAATATGCAATCATCGGAGAAAATTGCGTGATCGAATCTGATGCAGTCATTGGCATGAGCCCGGAATCTGTGCCGAATCGTGACGACTGGGGCATCGCCGTAACAGGTCACAATATCACCATCTCTTCCGGCAAACGAGTTCTGCCGAAAGAAGTTATTTCCGAAAATCTGTAAAGGCGGTGGGAAGAATGAGTATCAATCAGAATGTATTAGGATTAATTTTTGCAAGCATTAACGACGAAGCAGTGATCGACCTGACAAAGCTGCGCACAATGGGCTCTATCCCTTATGGTGGTCGTTATCGGATGGTGGATTTTCCCCTGTCCAATATGGTAAACTCCGGAATTTCCGAAGTGGGTGTTATCACCAAGTCCAACTATGGCTCTTTGCTTGACCATCTCGGCTCCGGTAGAGAATGGGATCTGGCAAGAAAAAAAGGCGGTCTGCACTTGCTGCCTCCCTTTAGCCAAGTAGGCGGCGGTACGTACCAAGGCAGATTAGAGGCGCTGCGCAACATCTGGAGTTTTGTGGAACACACCCGTGCAAAGTATGTCATTCTGGCAAACAGTGATGTAATCACCACCATTGACTTTACCGATGCACTGGCACAGCACACCTCTTCCGAGGCAGATATTACCGTAATTTACGCAAAGGGACTGTACAATCGAGATAAAAGCACCAACGGCTGCATTCTCCAGATTGATGCAGAGAACACCATTAAGGAGGTTCTCACCAATCCCATGATGTCCGGGGAGTGCAATATCTGCTTGGATATGTTCATTATGAATACGGAATTCTTAAAGCAGATTGTTCTGGAAGCAATCAGCAAGAATCAGAAGAGTCTGATCCGCAATGTGCTTCAGGCAAGAAAGGACGAGTTCCTCTTCAAGGCATATGAGCACAAGGGCAGCTTCTATAAAATTGACAGCTTAGAGGCGTACTACAAGGCAAATCTGGCACTTCTGGACGCTGACACCAGAAACAGCATTTTCTCCAATGAAGCTCCCATCTATACCAAGGTTGGCGACAATCCGCCGGTAAAATACGGTCTGGAAGCAAATGTAAAGAATTCTCTTATTGCAGACGGATGCGTCATTGAGGGTACTGTAGAAAATTGCGTGCTCTTCCGTGGCGTAAAGATTGCCAAGGATGCTGTGGTTCGCAACTGCGTTCTGATGCAGGGAACAGAAATCGGAGAGGGCTGTAATCTTGATGCAATTGTTGCAGATAAGAATGTTACAATCTCTGAAAATCGTGTCCTTACCGGTTCTCCGGATTATCCGCTTTATCTGGGCAAGAAGGCAAAGATCTAAGGCAACACTGCCCTAACTATAAAAGAGAGAGATTATATCAATATATGTATGAACTGCCGTAGTGGCTGCTGCTTTATTCAGCAAGCCTTGCGGCAGTTCTAAGGCAACGCCACACATTCTTTGTGTGGTATTACCGAATGAAAGGAAAATACCCTTATGAAAATTTTATTTGCTGCAAGCGAAGCACTTCCCTTTGCAGCTTCCGGTGGTCTGGCAGATGTAGTAGGTTCTCTTCCGGCTGCCATCAGTCAGAAAGAAGAGATGGAATGCTTTGTGGTTATGCCCTTGTACCGTTCTATCAAACCGGAAACCCGGAACAAGATGACATTTCTGAAAGACATTACAGTAGAAGTGGGCTGGCGAAAGCAGTACTGTGGCATTTATTCCATTCAAGTGGGTAAGGTCACTTATTATCTGTTGGACAATCCCCAGTACTTTATGCGAGATGGAATGTACGGGTTCTATGATGATTGCGAACGATTTGTGTTCTTCTGTCGTGCGGTAATGGAGATGCTGCCGGCACTGGAATTGAAACCGGACATTATCCACTGCAATGACTGGCAGACAGCCATGATTCCGGTATTCTATCAGGTTCTGTACAAATACCACCAGGAATATGAGAACATCCGGATTATCTATACCATCCACAACATCCAATATCAAGGGGTGTATGGAAAAGAGGTTATTACCGAACTTATGGGAATTCCCACCTATCACACAGGGCTTCTGGAATTTGACGGCATGGTCAATCTGATGAAAGGTGCTTTTGAAACTGCGGATTGTATTACAACCGTAAGCCCCACCTATGCAAAAGAGATTCTTGACCCATGGTACTCCTATGGCATGGATCGTGCCTTAGTACGCCGTCAGGATCCTATTGTTGGAATTCTCAACGGAATTGATGTAGAAGGCTATAACCCGGAAACAGACCCGAACATTGCTGCAAATTATTCTGCTGCAAAAATTACCGGAAAGAAAAGTTGTCGTAGCGCCCTTTTGAAAGAATGCGGTCTTGCAGAAACCGATCAACCGGTGATTGGAATTGTCACACGATTTGTTGCCCACAAGGGAATTCAACTGATTCAGCAAAGTTTTCAGGAGATGATTGCCCTTGGCTGTCGCTTTGTGATTCTCGGCAGCGGAGAAAAATTATACGAGGACTTTTTCAAGGAGATGGTGCACGCCTATCCGGAACAGGTACACGTTACCCTTGGATTTGTTCCTGCACTTGCAAGAAAGATTTACGCCGGTGCGGATCTCTTCTTGATGCCCTCACAGAATGAGCCTTGCGGATTGGCACAAATGGTTGCCATGCGTTATGGCACCATTCCAATTGTCCGGGAAACCGGTGGATTAAAAGATTCTGTCTTTGATGCCGGTGGAAAAGATGGCAATGGCTTTACCTTTAAGATGTACGATGCTTTTGATATGTTAGACGCAGTGAAACGTGCGTATACGCTCTTTGGCAACAAACGGAAATGGAATGCACTTGTGAAACACGCAATGCAATGCGATTATAGCTGGAACGTTTCCGGAGAAAAATATATGGAATTGTATCAATCTATTGTTAAGAACAAGTTCTAAGTAAAAGAAAGGCAAGATAGTGCTGTTAGACTATCTTGCCTTTTGTGGTTATAGGCGACACCGCACAAAGAACATCTGGCGATTTTGCACGTCATCTGCTTGCATATTTTCCGCCATCTTGCACAAAAATCCTTTGACAGGCGACAGCCTGCCTGCACGATTTTTGCACAATCTGACAAAAAATCTGACGTCGCATCTGACGCACAATCTTTGTGCGGTGTCGCCTATATTTTATTTTTGCAGGCACATTTATGCCTCAAGGGCAGCTTTCAGTGCTTTTGCAAGCTGATCGGGACAAGAAGTGGGGCGATTTCCACAGCGGATATTCTCCAGCCGTGCAATTGCCTCGCCTACCTGCATTCCCTTTACCAGTGCACAGATTCCCTGTGTGTTTCCGCTGCATCCGCCAAGAAACTGTACCTGATTGATTACGCCGTCCTCTACATCAATAGAAATCAGTTTAGAACAGACGCCGTGGGGTGTATATGTGTACTTCATAACCATTCACGCTCCTATTTGAAATTGTTGTTGTTAAGGCGATGTCACCTTAACTAGTTTTATTATAGCATAGGATTTGGTAAAATGCAAGGGCTGTGATTATGGCGACACCGCACAAAGACCGCCTGACGGCTTTGCACGTCATCTGCCCCACATATTTTCCGTCATATTTCACAAAAATGCTCGTGCATACACAAAGTATGCACTCCGCTTTTTGTTTCATCTGACAAAAAATCTGACGGCACATCTGACGCTGGGTCTTGTGCGGTGTCGCCTTATGTTGAAAATCAATTTCCGGAAAACCTCCCATTCGGGGAAAATTTTGAAAAAATTGATGTTTCCCCTTTTTTCGCTGCTTGACAACAAAGAGAAAATATACTATAATAGGAAAAGCGACATTACGCAAAGATACTACGCTTCTGTCGCCTGAAACGCAGAAACCGGTGGGACTTGCCAATAGGGGCAATTCTCACGATGATAAAAGGAGTTTGAAGATTATGGCGAAAAAACAGATTTCTAAATCCGGTGCAGCAAAACTCAGAGAAGAACTGGATTTTCTTGTAACTGTCCGCCGTGCTGAAATGGCACAGAAGCTGAAAGAGGCTCGTGCACAGGGCGACCTGTCAGAGAATGCGGAATATGATGAAGCCAAAAACGAACAGGCAATTCTGGAAGCACAGATTGCAGAAATTCAATATACTCTGGACAACTCGGAAGAAGTGGATGACGACAGCATCTCTGTAGATGAAGTGGGACTTGGCTCTACGGTAAAGCTTAAAAATTTCCGTACCGGGAAAATCGAGACGTTCCAGATTGTTTCCAGCAATGAGGCAAATTTTGCAGAGGCAAAGATTTCTGATGAATCTCCTATTGGCAAAGGTGCATTGAAGAAAAAAGTCGGCGATACGTTTCTGATTGAAGCCCCTGCCGGCGAATTGAAATTTGAGATTCTGGAAATCAGTAAGTAAAGTGAGGATGAAGAAAAAGCATGGCAGAACAGAACCAAACCCCTGTAGCAGAACAGGAACAAGACTCTAATTCCCTGCGTCAGATCCGTCTTGACAAACTCCGTCAAAGACAGGCTGAGGGAAACGATCCTTTCTCTATTACCAAGTTTGATGTAACCGGAAAGGCAGCGTCGATCAAGACCTCCTATGAAAAGACAGAAGCACAGTTTCTCGAAGAGGCAAATGGAGACGAAGAGGCACTTGCTGCAAAACTGGATACACTGAAAGCAGAACCGATTTCCATTGCCGGCAGAATTATGAGTTGGCGTGACATGGGACGTGCAAACTTTATTGATGTACGGGACGACACAGACCGGATTCAGGTTTATGTGCGAATGAACGACATTGGCAAGGATGCCTTTAAGGAATTCAAAAAATGGGATATCGGTGATATCGTTGGTGTAAAGGGCTTTGTTTTCCGCACCAAAAAGGGCGAGATTTCGATTCACGCACAGGAAATCACTATGTTGTCCAAATCCCTGCTGCCTTTGCCGGAAAAATGGCATGGCTTAAAGGATCAGGACACAAGATATCGTCAGCGTTATCTGGATCTGATTGTAAACCCGGACGTTAAGAATACCTTTGTTACAAGAAGTCAGATTCTCAGAGAGATCCGTGCATATCTGGATGGAATTGGCTATCTGGAGGTAGAGACTCCGGTACTGCTTCCCATTCAGATTGCTGCTGCTGCAAGACCTTTTACAACCCATCACAATACACTGGATATGGATATGTATCTTCGTATTGAAACAGAGTTGAATCTGAAAAAGCTGATTGTCGGTGGATTTGACCGTGTCTATGAAGTGGGAAGAATCTTCCGTAACGAGGGAATGGATCCCTCTCACAATCCGGAATTTACTTCCATTGAGATGTATCAGGCATACACCGATTACCACGGTATGATGGATCTCATTGAAGATCTCTATCGTACTCTTGCAAAGAAAATCTGTGGAAAAGACATTATTTCCTATCAGGGCACAGACATTCGTCTGGGAGAGCCTTGGGAGCGTCTGACCATGGTAGAATCCGTCAAGAAGTATGCCGGCGTGGATTACAACGACTGGGCAACAGACGAGGAGGCAAGAGCCTGTGCAAAGGAAAAGGGCGTTGAAGTAGAAGAGGGCGAGTCTGCGACAAAGGGACATGTTCTGATTGCATTTTTCGATGCTTTTGTAGAAGAACAGCTAATTCAGCCGACGATTATCTATGATTATCCGGTAGAGAATTCGCCTCTTGCAAAGCGGAAACCGGAAGACCCGGCATTTACAGAGCGGTTTGAGTACTTTATCTATGCAAGAGAAATGGGGAATGCATTCTCTGAGTTGAACGATCCGGTAGACCAGCGTGCACGCTTTGAGAAACAGGTAGAGGCGAGACGTGCTCTTGGCGACACAACCGGCGAGGTAGATGAGGACTTTGTTACCGCACTGGAATATGGTATGCCACCAACCGGTGGTCTGGGATTGGGTCTGGATCGTCTTGTTATGCTGTTGACAGATAGTGCTTCCATCCGTGACGTTCTTCTCTTCCCCACCATGCGTCCATTGCCAAAGCAGGGACAGGCACAGGAAGAAGAAACTGAGGTTACAGAATAAGTTCTAAAAGGCAAACGAAAAAAATCAGGGGAATCCGGCAATTATGCCTCGGGTTCCCTTTTTTCAAAATGGAAAGAAAGGGGAATACGATGCTGGAAGAAGAGGAAAAGCACGCTGTGGATCAAACAGAGCAAAAGGAAACAGATGCAAAGCAAGCTTCCGGAGAAAAGCCTAAAAAGAAAAAGAAAGGGAAAACGCTTCTGGAAACCATGCGGGAAATTGACGAACAAGAAGCCCAAAGGGAAGAAGAACGCCGTGCAAAACAAAGAGAAATTTTAGCACAAAAAGAAAAAGAAGAAAAGGAAGAATATGCAAAGCAAATTCAGCGGGAACGGATTGAACTGATTCGGCAAAAACAGGGAATCACCACAGAAAATGACACCATTCACGAGGAAGCAGAAGAAAAGCTAAAGCTGTCCTTGGGAAAGAAAATCGCAAACTTTTTCTATCACAGCAAATGGTGGCTCTGGATTTCCGTTTTTATTGTAGGCGTTTTTGTTTTTCTTTTGGTGGATTATCTGACTCAGGAAAAGCCGGATATGATTGTTATGGTGCTGACAGATGATAGCTATTTCCAGAATTACACGAAAAATCTGGAGGAATATTTTGAACAGTTTACCGATGATGAAAACGGCGATGGAAAGGTGCATGTGGATATTTATCCCATTCCGGTAACAGACGATATTGGTGATATGGATTATTATACCGGCAATGCCACAAAGCTTTCCGCAGAATTTCATATGGCAGACTCTGTTCTGATTCTGACAGATGCCAAGGCAAATGAATATATTTCCGCTGAGGAAACTCTGGCAGATCTGGAAACCCTATATCCCGGACACGATAACATTCGTGGCAATGGGTATTATCTGCGTCACACCGATTTTGCCACAAAAGTCGGCTATACCGGAAAGGTAGACCGTGATCTGGCACTTTCTCTTCGCACCCCCATAAAAACCTATGACAGCAAGGAAGAAATGCAAGAAAATTACGACATTGCAGAAAAGGTCTTGCTGCGTATTATGGATGATTTGGACAATACCACAGAACCGGAAGATGTGGTTTTAGAAACAGAAACAGAAACGGAGGCAGAATCATGATACGGATTGGAAATCATCTTCCCTCATCCAAGGGATATCTGGCAATGGGAAAACACGCAACAAAGCTTGGGGCAAATACCTTTGCGTTCTTTACACGCAATCCCAGAGGTGGTGCAGCAAAGCCCATTGACGAAAAAGATGTTGCAGCTTTTCTGCAATATTGCGAGGAACAGGAGATTCATCATCTGGTTGCCCATGCCCCTTATACCATGAATCTCTGTTCGGCAAAACCGGAAGTGCGTACATTTGGGCTGGACATGCTGAAAGACGACATGATCCGGATGGAATCTACGCCGGGGCAATGCTATAATTTTCACCCCGGCAGCCACACAGGACAGGGGACAGAAACAGGCATTGCACAAATTGCTGACGCTTTGAATCAGGTGTTGAAACCAGAACAAAGCACCACAGTACTGTTGGAAACCATGGCTGGAAAAGGCAGCGAAATTGGTGGAAAATTTGAGGAATTACGAGAAATTCTGGATCGTGTTACCTTGTCGGAGAAGATGGGCGTTTGTCTGGATACTTGCCACATCTGGGACGGCGGATATGATATTGTGTCGGATTTGGATGGAGTTTTGACGGAGTTTGATCGGGTTGTGGGTCTTTCCAGACTTCGGGCAGTGCATCTGAACGACAGCATGAACGGACTCGGATCTCACAAGGATCGCCACCAGAAACTCGGACAGGGAAAAATCGGATTGGAGGCGTTGGTGCGTGTGATCAATCATCCTGCCCTGAGAAATCTGCCGTTTATTCTGGAAACGCCAAACGATGATGAGGGGTACGCAGCAGAAATTGCACAGATGAAAGGGGCGTACAGGGAATGAAAAAGAAGCGATTTCCTGCAATCTTTTTTACGGCAGTTCTCTGTCTCGCAGTTGGTGGTGGAGTTGGATACCATTTCGGACAAAGCGGAAGCCTTTCTAAAACTTCTACGAATACCACAGAAACAGAGTACTATGACACGTTCTATGGGGAAATCACCAAAATTTCTGACAGTACAATCTATGTAACAGGGCTGGATTGTAACGATATCAACTATCGGGATGAGTTTTCTATTCCCCTTCCGGAAACTGCCCAGATTCTCTGGCGTGGTACAGAAATCGAATTGTCTGATCTTTCGGTAGGGGACACAATTTCCATTACCCATTCCGGAGATGTTCTGGAAACCTCCCCTGCCTGCATTGTTTCCGCAAAACGGATTCAACTTCTCAAGTGATCTGGGATGATTGAAATATTCACAAGTAATTTCTACTTTCTTCGCATCACTATGGTATAATAGCTTTGATTTATGGCAACACCGCACAAAATCGCCAGATGTTCTTTGTGTGGTGTCGCCTTATGATAGAGAGGGACACTTGGGATGGTTAAACTAATTGCAACGGATATGGACGGTACGCTTCTGACACCGGACAAAAAGCTACCAAAAGAACTGCCGAGATTGTTGGAGGAGTTATATCGACGGGATGTGATTTTTGCAGTCGCAAGTGGACGTTCCCATATGACATTGACTCCACTGTTCCGGGAAATGGCAGAAGAGATGATCTTTCTCTGCGATAATGGGGCGTGTATCATTTATCCCCACGAAGCCCCAACGCTTCACAGTTTGCCGACAGCGGTGATTCACAAGGTGCTGGATCTTTGTAAGCACTTGAAAGGCACTGTGCCGGTACTTTGTGGCTTTCATCATATTTATTTCCAGGCAGATGCAGGGGCAGCGGTACAGGAGGAAATCGGGCGATATTATAAAGCATTCCAGAGGGTGCCCTATGAATCGCTGTATCAGGTAGAAGAACCGATTCTGAAAATTGCCCTGTGCAACATGAAAGGAACAGAACGCCACACCTATCCCATGGTGCACCAAGTATTCGGGGATTCTCTGGAACTTCTGATTTCCGGGGCGGTCTGGATGGACATTATGTGCAAAGGCATTCACAAAGGGGCAGCCCTTGCGGATTTGCAAGAACGCACTGGAATTTCTCCCTCTGAAACAATGGTCTTTGGGGACTATGACAATGATGTGTCTATGTTTTCCAATGCGTCCCTGAGCTATGCCATGGAAAATGCACCAAACCGAGTACGGGAACAAGCCAGATTTTTAGCACCGGACAATACCAAAAACGGCGTAGTCAGAACCATTTGCCACGTCCTTGGAATCTCTATGGATGCATTGCGATAAAGGAATAAAGGCGACACCGCACAAAGAACATCTGACGATTTTGTACGGTGTCGCCTAAAGAAAAAACACGATACCGGGAAGTTTTCATTCTCCGTATCGTGTTCTCTTTTTGAAATTGTTTTTTGTTTGTGCGGTATCGCCTTTAGTCTACCAGAACCGGGATTCTGGAAGCAATTGTCACGCCCTCTTTTGCCAGACGCTGTTTAAAGTTCTCTGCGGTTTTCTGGTCACATGCACTGATCAGGCAACCATTCTCTGCGGTACCAAGAAGTTCTACGCCGACCGATTCCGCAATTCTTGCAAAGACGCCACTGCCACAAGGAGAGGTACGATAGCATCTCGGTGCATAGAATGTGTCAATGGGTGCAACAAAATCATCCCCAGCTTCTGCCGGTTCCCAGCTTTGAGAGAGGACGGTGTCTTTTTTCTTGACCTCGTCAATGATATCTCCAAGAACTGCGCTTGCAGTAGGTAGCTTGCCGGCACCTCTGCCGTAGAACATGGTCTTGTCCACACCATCGCCCCATACCATAACAGCGTTGAATACGCCATTGACATGAGAGAGGAGACTGTCGTTCATTACGACCATGGGCATAACCGTGGGGAGAATTCTACCATCTTCTAGACGCTTTACTGCACCAATCAGCTTTACTGCACCACCAAAGGATTTTGCAAGCTGTACATCTTCCAGTGCAATGTTCCGGATTCCTCTTGTAAAGACCTGATCCGGATAAACATGCTTGCCAAATACCAAGGAGGACAAAATGCAGATTTTTCTGCAAGCATCGCCACCATCAATATCTGCGGAGGGATCTCGTTCTGCATAGCCAAGTTTCTGTGCCAATTCTAACGCATCTGCAAATCCCATCTTGTCGCAGATCATTTTTTCCAGAATGAAATTCGTCGTACCATTGAGAATGCCGGCTACCGCAGAAATGTCATTGGCTGCCAGACAAGTGTGCAGGGGACGAATAATCGGAATTGCGCCGCCAACGCTTGCCTCAAAGAAGAAGTTCACGTGATGCTCTTTGGCAACCTGCAACAGGATATCGCCTTTTTCGGCAACAAGCTGCTTGTTAGAGGTTGCAACGCTCTTTCCGGCTTCCAGACAACTTTTTACAAAGTCAAATGCAGGGGTTACACCGCCCATGCACTCTGCCACATAGCCGACCTCCGGGTCGTCCAGAATGACCTGAATATCATGTACTACCTTATCTGCATAAGGATCTCCGGGAAATTCCCGTAAATCCAGAATATACCCAACTTCTAATTTCTCCCCGGTATTTTTCTGAATCTTTTCCTGATTCTGATAGAATAACTCTACCACACCGGAACCTACGACACCATAGCCCAATACCGCAATTTTTTTCATTTGTTCTACCTCCTGATATATTGGCAACATCGCACAAAGAACATCTGATGATTTTGCACATCATCTGCCCCACATATTTTCCGTCATCTTGCACCATTCCTCCTTGGAATACACAAAGTATTCCTGCGTCGTCATAGCACAATCTGACAAAAAATCTGATGGAGCATCTGATGCACAATCTTTGTGTGATGTTGCCTATTACTCTCCTGACAAAAGCTTTACATCTACCACACCATGCAATGCGGAAATTGCTCTTGTAATCTCAATTGGATTTGCTGTATGCTCTCCACCCATTTTTAAAGAAAGGGACACCAGCGCAACGCCATCCACCGGAATATTCTGATTCACAGTTAAAATATTTGCGTGCAAGCCATAAAGCGTCGTCAACACATTTGACAAGACCCCAGCCTGATCGCAAAGCGTTACAGAAAAATTGACAATCTGCTGTGTCATCTTATCATCGTAAGCAAAAACACAATCCTTATACTTATAAAAAGCACTTCTGGAAATTCCCATACGCTTACATGCAGAAGAAAAGCTTCGTTCTGTCTTATCTGCCACAAGCTTTTTTACCTCCAGCACCTTGCCGAAAATTTCCGGCAGCACTGCGGTGTCAACCACAATATAATGT
>CAYXKI010000012.1:0-19140 GCA_964465095.1 uncultured Ruminococcus sp. | reverse complement strand
AGGGATTTTTGTGCGAGATGACGGAAAATATGCAAGCAGATGACGTACAAAATCGTCAGATGTTCTTTGTGCGGTGTCGCCTTAATGCAGCAATCGGCAAAATTTGCCGAAAAGACAGGTGCAATAGCCTATGAGAACAAGTTCTAGGACTACCCATGATATCGCATTGTGACGATACCATTCCTATTATAACACATAATTTTGATTTCGGCAACATAAAATTTGAGAGAAAAAAATTTTTCTTTGGTGTTGCTTTTAGATGGTGGGTGCTATGGAAAAGAGGGTGGGTGTTATGGAAAAGCAAAAGGAATTCTGGAGGGGCTCGGCAATTTTGCTTGGCTCTGCGGTGCTTGCAAAAGTTCTTGGGGCTTGTTTTAAAATTCCCTTGACCAATCTCTTGGGTGGTGTCGGGATGGGATATTTTAGCTGTGCCTATGGGCTTTTGCTTCCGGTTTATGCCCTGTCGATTACGGGATTGTCTGCCGGAGTTGCCCAGTCTGTTTCCAGTGCACTGGCACTTGGAAATTTCGAAGAAGTACGACGAATCCGCCGGGTAGCACGGGTTCTCTGCCTTGGGGTGGGGCTTTTGCTTGGGATCGGAGTTGTACTTCTGGCAAAGCCCTTTGCCATGGCAGTAGCAGCCCAGACAGCGTCTGTGTGGGCGATCCTCTCCATTGCACCGGCAGCACTTTTCGGGTGCCTTGCGGCGGCAGAACGGGGCTATTGGGAGGGAATACAGAACATGACCCCCACTGCCCTTTCTCAAGGGATTGAGGCGGTAATACGCCTTGCAGCCGGACTTTTCTTCTGTAGCTGGACGCTGTCTCATGAAGCGATGGTTTCCGGATGGTTCTCTGATTCCGTGTCGCTTCGTGCACTGGCAGCCGCTGCTGCGGTGCTTGGAGTGACCTTGTCCACAGGAATCGGGTGGCTTTGTTTTCTTTTCTATGGATGGCTTTCCGGGAAGTCTACAGGATTGTATCCGCAGGGGAAATCGGACACAGCACCGGCTTCCTATGGGGTGGTTCTGAAAAAGCTTTTCTATGTCATTGTACCGGTGGCACTTGGGGCAGTGGCAACCAACCTCACTTCTCTCATTGACCTTGTGACGATGATGCGATGCATCCGCTTTGCACAGATTCGCAGTGGGGCAGAGATGATTCAGCGATACGGGGAGATTGCCGGAACCAATGCCTTTCCTGCCTTTGTCTATGGCACATTTACCGGAATGTCTGTGACCATTTTTAACCTTGTTCCCTCTGTCACCAATATGCTTGGAAAAAGCGCACTGCCATTGGCTGCCTGTCTCTGGACAAGGAGAGATGTCTGCGGAATGGCGAATCAGACCGGGTGTGTTCTCTCTGCTTCGGCAGCCCTTGCATTTCCTGCTACCGGTGGACTTTTCGTGCTGTCTGAGCCTCTTATGCGGCTTTTGTACCAAAGCAAACCGGAGGAGGTACAGCTTGCAGCACAGGCGCTTGTGGCAATGCTGCCGGGGATGGCTTGCCTTTGTCTGGCATTTCCTCTTTGTAGTATGCTTCAGGGGATGGGCAAAGCCGGAGTCACGGTGAAATATATGCTATTTTGCGTGGCAGCAAAACTTGTCTGTAATCTGGTGCTGACGGTTCAGCCACGGTTTTGCGTAATCGGTGGAGGGATTTCCACCTCGGTTTGTTATGGTTTGCTGCTTGTGTTGGTTCTCTGGGATCTGCGACAGAGATTGCAACAACCGTTACATCTGGTACGTTGCTTGTTTCCGTTTCTGTTGGCATCGGTGGCTTCGACTTTTGCGGCAGCAGCCTGTGCACGGTTTGTGGGAACGGATTTCATTGGGATTTTGTGTAGTGTTCTGGCTGCCATGGCGGTGTATGGGGCGTTGGTGCTTTTTGGTGTCAGAATCCGGAAAGGAAAATGTGCCCGGTAACTGTGTATCGTATTGCTTTGCATTGTGAAGATTGTACGCATTGTCGCACCGAAATTTGTAGAATACGACAAAAAATCAGAAATGGAAGAAACTGTATTGCAAAATCTAAAAAATCATGTTATAATAGTCTTGTATATGCAGACCCCCTCCAATGTTGTGTGGTGTGCTGCATGGGATTGTTTCGTCGCAATACGAAATTTTGAAATGGAATGTCTACGTCTGGGATGAAAACAGCAGCACATTTCAAATGTCAGGAGGAATAACCAAGATGGAAAAGAAATTGAAAAAAGGCAAAAAAGTAACAGTACTTGGCGCAGGAAACGTTGGTGCATCCATTGCTTTTGCACTGGCAATTAAGGGTCTTTGCTCTGAACTGCTGCTTGTGGATATCAACAAGCCAAAGGCAAAGGGCGAGGCAATGGACATTATGCAGGGAAATGCATTCTGCCCGACCTGCGATGTATATGATGGAGATTACGAAGATGCAGTGGATTCTGATATGGTCGTGATCACCGTGGGTATTGCAAGAAAGCCCGGTCAGACCAGAATTGATCTCTGTAAGACAAACGCAAAGATTCTGGCTTCTGTTATGCCGGAAATCGTAAAGTATGCACCGCATGCATGTTATCTGATTGTCAGCAACCCGGTTGACGTGCTGACTTATGAGGCAATCCGTGTTTCCGGTCTGAGCCCGAAACAGGTATTCGGTTCCGGTACTGTTCTGGATTCCTCTCGTCTGCGTACTTGCCTTGCAGATCACGCAGGTCTGAATATCAAGAATATTCACGCATATGTATTCGGCGAACACGGCGATTCTTCTATGGTTCCGTGGTCTTTGTCCAGCATTGCCGGCATGAAGTATGATGAGTACTGTGCAAATGTAGAAAACCTCGGAGATAAGGCTGCCATTGAACAGGAAGTTCGGGAAGGTGGCGCAGAGGTTATCAAGTGCAAGGGTGCAACCTATTATGCAATTGCGCTGTCTGTAAGCCAGATCACTGAGGCAATCCTCCGGGATACCAAGGCAGTGCTTACAGTATCTACCCTTCAGGATGGCACACATTATGGCGTAAAGGACGTATGTCTGAGCCTGCCTTGTGTGATTGGTGCAAATGGCATCGAGCGGGAGATCACACCGCCTATGACAGAGGAAGAGATCGCAAAGTTCCAGAAGAGCGGCGTTGCCCTTCGTTCTGTAATTGATCAGATGGATCTCTAAAGAAAACATAAGAAATATAGTTTAAAAAAGCAATACACAAAGCGGCAGAGGAAGAAATTCTTCTGCCGTTTTCTTTGTAATGTGAAGCGAAACGGTGAAAATTGAAATAAAAAGATAAAAATTCACAATAGGTCTTGATTTTTGACAGAAAAAGTGCTAAAATAACAGTGTTGGTTCGGAAATGGTTGTGACGTATTTCGGAACGGATGTGACAGGAGATGAAAGAAAACCATTTCACTCGTTTGCGATATGGGGTGGGTCTTGTACTTCTTCTGGCTGCTGCCGGGATTATTCTTTGGCAGGGCATCGGGGGAATGGACTCATCGTCCACTTCGGTGCAGAAAATTGTCGAAATCACCTCTACAACATCCACGGTTACAACGTTTTCTTCTGCGGCAACGACAAGTACAGGTCGGCAGACAACAACGGTTTCCACACAGGCAACCGAAAAAGTGACAACGGAAGAGGCTGTGACAGAATCGGTGCAGTTTCCTCTGGAACTGAACCGGGCAACCGCTGCGGAATTGACCCAGATCTCCGGGATCGGCGAGGTGCTTTCCGAACGGATTGTGACGTACCGCTCGCAAATCGGCGGGTTTTCCAATCTGGAACAGCTAAAAGAGGTACAAGGCATCGGCGATGGGATTTATTCCAAGATCGTGGGCTTTCTCTATCTGGAGTCGGAAACGTACCCTGTTTCTGAGGCAGAGGTGGTAGAATCGGCAGAACCGGCAGAGAATTCTGTGGAAATTGCCGAGTCCGAATCGGTACCGGCGGTTGATTTCCCACTGGATCTGAATCTGGCGACGAAAGAAGAACTCTTGCAATTGCCGGAGATGACAGATTCTGTGGCGGAAGAGATCCTGCAATTCCGGGCGGAAAATCAATATTATTCATCGGTGTACGAATTGCTCTATCTGGATGGCATATCCGACAAGTATTTCCAACAAATCCGGGAATTTGTCCAAGTAGATCCTGAGAATATACCGTAAATTGCCAATTGAGAAGCCATAATGTCAAATTAACCGGTTTGTAACTTTTTTCGAAATGACTTGTTTCTTGTGACATATTGCACAAAAAATGAGCCGTAAGTTTGTTTGAAACGACCAAAAAAAATGAAATAACGGTATAAGCCATTGACAATCGTTTCGAATTGTTGTATATTAGGCTTATCACAATTTCGATTCTCTATGCCAAAGTTGTGCACTTTTACAAGTGACACACTTTTGTGACGGGATGGAGTTGTGTCTGTTCATTCTTATTTAACGCATATTGCACGTAAAAATGTACCAAAATCGAGTACGGCGTGTAATAGATATATTGAAGGAGGAAAATTCCAATGAACAAGTTGAAAAAAACACTGGCATTGATGGCTGCATTGGCTATGACTGCAACTGCATTCGTAGGCTGTGGCGACGATTCCAGCTCTACCAGCACAAGTTCTTCTGAGGCAGAGAGCTCTGTAGCAGAAGAGGCTGAGGAGTCTGAGGCAGAAGAGGCTGAGGAGTCTGAGGCTGAAGAAGTTGAGTCTTCTGAGGGCTACGAGAATGTTGAGATTCCTGAGCTGGGCACACCGGACGGCACACTGGGTGAGGGTGGCGACACTCTGACAATCCTGTGCTGGACTGAGGATGACCTGAAGTACATGTATGATATCGTTGCTGATGCAACCGGTCTGGATGCAAGCATGATCGAGTACAAGAACATCGGTTCTTCCGGTTCTGATGCGAAGGAGCAGTATGCTCAGACATTCCTGTCTGGCGAGGACGTTGACCTGTACCTGTGCGACGCTGACTGGAACATGGCTTATCAGAATAATGATAGCTATTCCGCTCCGCTGTCTGCTGTAGGTATCACAGAAGACATGTATGCAAATGCATATGATTACACTGTATCCATGGGTAAGGATTCCAATGGCGTACTGAAGGGTGCTACATGGCAGTCTGCTCCTGGTGGTTACTCTTACAGAGCTGACCTGGCTGAAGAGTATCTGGGCGTAACATCTCCTGATGAGATGCAGGCTCTGATCGGCGACTGGGATAGCTTCTGGGCAACTGCTGCTACCGTATATGAGCAGTCCGGCGGCGTAACTGCTATGGCTGACTCTCTGGGTGGCGTTTGGAGAGCATACTCCAACGGTAACAGAACTTCTTCTTGGGTAGACGCTGATGGCAAGCTGGATTCCTCTTCTCTGGGTGACTTCATCTCCATGGCTAAGACCAACTTCGACGCTGGTTACATCTCTGGTGCAACTCAGTGGGACGATGACTGGCTCCCGCAGGGTCAGAGCGACGGTGCTCAGGCTAACAAGACCTTTGGTTTCTTCTTCTCCACTTGGTCTCTGGCTTCCGGTGCTCAGTTGGAAACTGCTGAAGGTGGCACAACTGGTTCTACTTACGGTCAGTTCGCTATCTGCCAGGGCCCGACTTCTTGGTTCTGGGGTGGTACATGGATCTGCGTATATCCGGGTACTGACAACGCTACTGAAGACGGTCAGTTCATCTACACTATGACTTGCAACGCTGACGCAATGCAGCAGTATGTAGACGCACACAGCGACTTTGTAAACAACAAGGGCGTTATGGCTGACACTGTAGCAGCAGGTACACACACCAACGCTCTGTATGTTGACGGTCAGGATCAGTTCTCTGTACTGTTCGACGTTGCTGATGGCATCGACATGAGCATCGCTACTGAGTATGATGCAACTATCAACGATGATCTGAGCAAGGCAGTTTCTAATTACTGCAATGGCGTAACTGCTTCTGAGGATGACTGCCTGGATGCATTCCTGGATGCTGTTGCTGCTGATGTAACTGACATCGTTGTTGAATAAGCTTTTTGCTTGCTTTTAAAAAAATAGCAAATTTTTAGATAGAATGTACTGCCTATAAGATGGACCCCTCCTCTTATAGGCGTATGTTTATCTATACTTTTCTCTTACTATTCTATTGAATTTTTGAAAGGGTGTGTGCAAATGGAATCGGCTGCACAACGTCGTATTAAATCGATCAGCTATGCCAAGTATGGCTACATGTTCATTGCCCCCTTCTTTCTCGTGTATTGTTTCTTTCAGGTCTGGCCATTGATTAACACATTTCTCTTGAGTTTTCATGGCAATAATTCCGCCGCAAGTGACTTTGTAGGTTTTTCTAACTACACCACCATTCTTTTTGGTACCGGAGGTACAGGGCGTCTTGCAAAATCTTTGCATGAATTGTTTATTTCCTCTTTTAAGAACACCATTATTTTGTGGGTTGGTAACTTTATCCCACAGATTCTGTTGTCCTTGTTGCTTGCCGTATGGTTTACAGACTCGAAACTGCATATTCCGGGAGTGGGCTTCTTTAAGGTTGTAATGTATCTGCCGAACATTATCACAGCAGTTTCTGTTGCAGCTTTGTTTATGCGTTTTATCTCCAACAGCCAGGTTTGTGCAATTAACACGTTGCTGACCCTGAACGGTGGCGCTGCGGTTAATTTTGAAGTCTCTAAGGTATGGAGTCGTGGAATCGTCATGTTTATTCAGACCTGGATGTGGTTCGGGAACACCATGATTATGATGATGTCCGGTATTATGGGTATTAACCCGTCTCTGTTTGAGGCAGCCGCAATTGATGGCGCAACAAGTGGACAGGTGCTCCGCAAGGTTACCCTGCCGCTGCTCCGTCCGATGGTTGTTTACACCTTGATCACCTCTATGATCGGTGGTTTGCAGATGTTTGATATTCCTTATCTGTTCCATACAGGTAACACAATCAATGACAATCTGCGTACCGTTGCTGTATTCATTTACGAGCAGTTCCGTTCCGGACAAAAGGTTACAAATCCGGACTATGGTTATGCCGGCGCAGCTTCCATTCTGTTGTTCATTGTAACGGCAGCTTTGGGTCTGATTGTATTCCGTATGAACCGTGACGAAGACGAGCATCGGAAGAAGAAAGAGCGCAAGGCTCTGGTAAAGGAATACAAGCGTCAGGTAAAGCTTGCGAAGAACGGAGGTGCTGAAGCGTAATGGAAAATGTAGGTGTTAAGGACAATTACATGTTGATTCAGAGACTGAAATCCTTGGGATGCTTCATTGTATGTTTGCTTCTCGCACTGATTTGTCTCGTTCCGCTGTACATTATGATCATCAATGCAACCCACGATAAGAACTGGCTGAGTTTACATCCGATAAACTTCTTGCCCGGTGGGGATCTGTTGCAGAACATCAAGAATATTTCCACAGGCGATATGGCACAGTCTCCGGACTTCAATGTCTGGATCGGTTATAAGAACTCTCTGATTATCGCAGGCTGTTCTACTGTTCTGACTGTATTCTTCTCTGCACTGACCTCTTATGGTCTGACTGTTTACGATTTTAAGTTCCGTGATACAGCGTATACCATTATTCTGGCAGTTATGATGATCCCGGTACAGGTAACATCCACTGGTTTCGTACAGTTTATGGTTGGTACTCTGGGTCTGGCAAACAGCTATATTCCGCTGATTGTGCCGGCGATTGCTGCTCCTGCGGTAGTCTTCTACATGCGTCAATACATGAAGTCTTCCTTCCCACTGGATATTGTGGAGGCAGCACGTATTGACGGAAGTGGCGAGTTCCGGACATTCCTGACCATTGCAATTCCGATGTGTAAGCCGGCAATTGCAGTACAGGCAATCTTCGCATTCGTACAGAACTGGAATAACTTCTATACACAGAATATGATTATCATCGGTAAGGCAAGCAGATACACAATGCCGATTATGATTCAGAGCGTTCTGGGACAGGATAAGCACCCGGATGCCGGCGCACAGTATGCAGCCGTAGCACTCTCTATCATTCCGATCGTTGTAATCTATCTGGCACTTTCTCGATTCATCGTTGCCGGTGTTGCACTGGGCGGCGTAAAGGAATAATCAAGTTTATTCTGGAACTTTTTAAGGAGTCATG
This sequence comes from uncultured Ruminococcus sp., assembly GCA_964465095.1. GTDB lineage: Bacteria > Bacillota > Clostridia > Oscillospirales > Ruminococcaceae > Ruminococcus_C. Next base: position 11,061 of record CAYXKI010000012.1, on the reverse strand, counting down.
GCACGTGATGTGCTGTGGCTTCTTTTTTTGTGCGTGGTTGTAGGAATACAAGCTAAGGGTATAGGAAAAGGTGGCATAGGCATTAGATTTTTTTGGTGCAGCAATTTTTGTTCTGTTTTCTTTCGTTGAAAATGTTCCACCGGAACATTTTCAAGGGCTTTCCGTTCTTTGACATTCAGAAAGGGAGAGCGGTCTTGTTCGCTCTCCCTCGAAAAGCTGTCGCTTTTCTCGCCCTCTTCGACAACGGTCAAATCTAAGCGTTGCACTCCTAATTCTTCGGGCAGAATCCTGCCTCAGAATTAGTCGCCGCGCGCCTGTGGCATGGCGCAGAGTGTTTCGCTGCCTGCGGGCAGCGACAAGGGCAGCAACGGTCAAATCTAAGCGTTGCACGTCTAATTCTTCGGACAGAATCCTGACTCAGAATTAGCCGTCCTCGCCCTTGACCTCGGCAGCATTTTTTACAAAATTGCTGCACCAAAAAATCTTCTGGCTGTGTTTACTTGTTTGTGTCTATGACAATTACTCTATATAAAAAATGCTCTCCCGAAAAATTCGGGAGAGCATTTGGATATCTGCAATTTTGTATTCTCTTACTGTTTTGCTTTCATCTGTGCTGCACGGAGGGTATTCTTCATCAGCATAGTGATCGTCATAGGACCAACACCGCCGGGAACAGGGGTGATATAGCTTGTTTTCGGTTCTACCTCTGCAAAGTCCACATCGCCGCAAAGTTTGCCATTCTCATCGTGGTTCATGCCAACGTCAATCACCACAGCACCCTCTTTTACCATATCTGCTGTGATAAAATGCGCCTTGCCTACGGCACTGACCAGAATGTCTGCGCTCTGGCAGATCTCTTTCAGATTCTTCGTTCTGGAATGACAGATGGTAACGGTAGCATTCCGGTGAAGCAGCAGCATTGCCATGGGCTTTCCGACGATGTTGCTTCTGCCGACTACAACGCAGTTGGTACCGCTGATTTCTACACCGGTGCTATCAATCAACTCCATGACACCGGCAGGGGTGCAGGGGAGGAAGTCATAGTCCCCGATCATGATTTTTCCTACGTTGCTTGGATGGAACGCATCTACGTCCTTCTCCGGAGAGATGGTATTGATGACGATCTGCGGATCAATATGATCCGGCAGGGGCAACTGTACGAGGATGCCGTGTACCTTGTTGTCCTTGTTGAGGACACCGATGAGATCCAGAAGCTGTTCCTCGGTTGCTGTTTCGTTCAGACGGTACTCAAAGGGGTGGAATCCCACTTCCTCGCAAGCTTTCTGTTTGTTGCGTACATAAATCTGAGAGGCAGGATCGTTTCCCACCAGAATGACTGCTAGTCCCGGTTGAATGCCACTGTCCTCCCGAAGTTTTGCAGCCTCCTCCCGGATTTTGCTCCGGATGGTGGTGGATACTTCTTTTCCAGAAATCAATTTTCCCATTTTTTCTTACTCCTTTTCTTCTGTGGTATCTGTGCGTTCCGATTCTTCTGTTTCTACGGGTTCTGCTTCTTTCTCTGTAGAATCCGTAGACTCCTCTGTGGGTTCTTCTTCTGTAGATTCCGCTGCTTCTGTTTTTTCCTCTTTGGAGTCTGTTTTCTTAGGGGCAGCGGTTTTGCTCTGCTCATATTCCTCCAAAAGCCGCTTGGATGCCGGGGTGTCTTTATACAGGTGATAATCGCAACCCATGCGTTTTACCTTTGTGCCAAAGACAATCTGGAGCACAACAGAAGCGACCACGCAGAGAATTGCCAGAAGCTGTGAAATCCGGACATTGCCGATGACAAGGCTGTCTGCACGAAGTCCCTCTACAAAGGCACGTTCTAATCCATACCAACCGATATAAATGAGGAAAATCTGCCCATCATAGCGGCGGATTTTCTTTGCAAAGAGTGCCAACAGGACAAAGCCAAGCAGACACCAGATGGATTCATAGAGGAAACAAGGATGTACCGGGAGAGAAGCGTCCAGTTGGGTTCCGAAGTTCTCATAATAACTGGTATAGGGGTAGCTGTTGGTGATCCAGTCCTGAATCTGCCCCCCGGACATTCCGAAAATGCTGTCTGTGTTGCAGCCAAAGGCTTCTTGGTTGAAAAAGTTTCCCCAACGTCCGATGCCTTGCCCCAGAAGAAACCCGATTCCTGCAATATCCAGTACAGGAAGCAGTGGCAATTTCCGAAGCTTTGCTACAAGGCAGCCAACAAGCAATCCACCGATGATGCCGCCATAGATGGCAAGACCGCCCTCCCGGAGGTTAAAGATACTTTTCCAATCTCCGGAATAGTTGTCCCAGTTCAATAGTACATAGTAAGCACGTGCCCCGATAATCGCCCCGACAATGCCGCCGATGACAGCATCCATAAAGCGATCGGGATTCAGTCCGTATTTCTTTACCTGCGTGAAGGCATAGACCATTGCCAGAACAAGTCCCAGTGTAATCAGGATACCATACCACTGGATGGAAAGGCTGCCAATGGTGAAAGCAGTGCTGTCAAGGTGCAGGTAGATCCCAAGCTTTGGAAAGACAATTTCATTGGTGTCAAGGTTTTCAATTGATGTTGCCATTGTCGCATCACACTCCTTTTTCTGTTGCCGGTTGGATAATAGAAAGTGTCATCCGATCTGTGCTGACTTCTTCCTGCAAATAGCGGTTGCAATCTTCTAAGGTGATTTCTGCCAGCACATCCAGCATATCATAAATGCGATATCCTGCCATATGTGCGGAAACAAGGGCATTTGCCACCGCAGAAACCTGATTCATCTCCCGAATAAGTGCACCATAGGTGGTTTTGCGGCATTCCTCAAACAGGTCTGCATCCAGCCCATTTTCTTGTGCATTGCGGATTGCGGCTGTAACCTTGTCCCGAACTGCCCTTGGGTTTTCTGATTCTCCCCCAAACAAAATGGTGAAAAAGCCGTCGCCGTTAAAGACTTCACTGGAGAAAGTGTTGTTTATGATTCCCTCTTTTAACATCTCCTCGTAGAGAGTGGAGGAGGTGGAAAACAAGGTGTGAATGGCAAGGGTTGCTTTCATCTCTGCCTTTAAATTGTCCAGTCCTGTTTTCGGGGCACATTTGATTCCGATTTCAAACAAAGGCTGTCCCACTGCTGCTTCTTCTACAGTTTCTGTGCGGACAATTTCCAAGGATTCCTCCGGGAACACAGTTTCCAGTTTCTGATCCTCGCAGGGCTTTAAAAGACGATCCGCAACTTCCAGAACTTCATCTACCGTGCAGTTTCCTGCAACTGCAAGTACCATGTTGTGGAGGTTATAAAAAGTGCGATAGCAGCGATAGAGGAGGTCGTCTGTGATCTGTGCAATGCTTTCAATTGTACCGGCAATGTCAATGCGTACCGGGTGCTTCTGATAGAGTCCGCAAAGGGTGTTAAAGAACACACGCCAGCTTGGGTCGTCATCACACATCCGGATTTCCTGTCCGATAATGCCCTGCTCCTTTGCAACGCTTTCCGGTGTGAAATACGGCGACTGGACAAAGGAGAGGAGGATTTCCAGAGATTCCTTAAAATTTTCCGAACAGTCGAAGTAGTAACAAGTCTTATCAAAGGAAGTAAATGCATTGGCATCTGCACCGGTTTTGGCATAGAGATCAAAGACATCACAATCCTCGTTTTCAAAGAGTTTGTGCTCCAGAAAATGGGCGATTCCCTCGGGCACGGTGCAATAATCTGTGTCAGAAGCCGTTTTGAACTGGGTGTTGATGGAACCGTATTTCGTGCCGAAAATCGCCTCAGTGGTACGGAATCCTTTCATTTCGCAGACCAGGATTTCCAAGCCGCTTTTGTGGTGAATGTGGGTGTATTGATCCCCGGTCTGTGTGGAATGCACAATGGTCTTAGTCGTTTCCATTGGAAGTTCCCTCCTGTCTTTCCATAATATAGATGGTGTCCAGATGCATAGACTGTGCCGCAGTCATAATCTGTTCTCTGGTAAGATCTGCATAGCGGAGATTTTCTTCTTCCGGGGTAAGATAAGTGCCTTTGCAGAACTGGGTGAAATACCAATTGGTATAAGAACTGGTGCTGTCCCCTACACTAAGCAGACTGTTTCGAAGCGCTGTTTTGGTGTTTTCCAGTTCTTCCTCGGTAAAGTCCCCTTGTTGCAGTGCTTCCAGTTGGGCGAGAATCGCCTCTTTTGCCTTTTGAATCTGATCTGCTTCGACACCGCAGTCAACCAGCATTGCCCGTTTGGTTTCTACATAGTTTGCGGCGCAGTAGTAACAAAGACTCATTTTTTCCCGTACATTTGCAAAAAGCTTGGAACTCGGCGTGCCACCGAACAGGGCTGCCATCAGCCGTGTTGCAAAGTCATTGGACTCTGTGGTTTTCCATACAAGCACCATCTTGCACTGACTTACAGGCAACCGTTCGGTTGTTGTGACAGGTTCGGTTTTCTGGGGGCTTGGATTGGAGAATGTGCAAGAAACCGGTGTGCGGTCGGGGATTTCTGCAAAAAGTGCCTGAAGCCGTTTTGGGAGATCCGGCTGAGAAACAGGGCTTACGGCATAGATTTCTGCGTTGGCGGTTTTCAACAGCTTCCGGAATGCCTCATAGGTACTTTGGGGTGTCAGACGTTCTGCCTCGGCACGGCTGCCATAGCAGGACAATGCGGCAGGCTCTCCTTGAAATGCGGCTTTGCTTGCTTGCGAAATGGCATATTTGCGTTTCTCGTTGATTTCCGCATCAATGGCATCCAGAAGATTTTTCTGTTTGATCCGAAATATCGCCGGTTCAAATCCTCCATCCACCAGATTGGGGGAGAGGATACAATCGGAGAGAATCTCCAGAAGTTCCCGGAAAATCGCCTCTTTTTCCAGAGCATATTGATCTGCAATGGAGGAGATGCTCAGCGTCAGCACTTGAATATCTCCACGCTTTGCAATGGAAGAGGTAAGCGAGGCACCATAGAGGAGATGAAGCTTTCGGTTCATCGCCGTATAGCTTGGATAGGTGCTGTTGGTGGAAGTAATCAGATCGCAAGCAAGGGCGCAGGCGGCTGCGGTGTCAGCACAAAGGGGCTGAAAAAATTGGATACGCAGCGCATTGACCTTAAACTTTGGATCCAGAATTTCTGTAAAGCCGATTCCCTCTGCAATGGGAATCCGCTGAGAAAGTGTGTTCATAGTGATTTCCTTTCTTTGGAATGCTTTGATTCTTGATGATGCCGGTGGCATACTTTTTATAGTATACCACATTTTGATGGGGATTGCTAGATGTTTCACAAAATTCTCAGAATATTTTTTGATTCCGGGTTCGAAAAATTATTTTCGACAGGAATTCTGCATGGTTTACAATTTGTTGATGAAAATAAAACGGAATTTTAGTATAATGAAATAAGGTATATCAGGGCATCTTCTCTTGTCCCTGAAAGGAAGGAGATCGAAATGAGAACAATAACGGTACATGCCAGTCAGACCTATCCGATCTGGATTGCGCGTGGAATTCTAAAAGATTGTGGTGTATATCTGCGGAAACAGACAAAGGCACAGACCGCAGCACTTGTGACAGATGATACAGTCAATGCGTTGTATGGGGATCTGGTCGTACAGTCCTTGGAGAAAAGCGGCTTTCGTGTGGTAAAGTTTGTTTTTCCCCACGGCGAGGCATCGAAGTGCAGCGGCGTTTTGAATCAGATTTATGATTTTCTCTGTGAAAATCACGTAACACGGTCGGATTGCCTTGTTGCATTGGGTGGTGGCGTTGTAGGGGACATCACCGGCTTTGCTGCTGCGACGTATACAAGAGGTCTGGATTATATGCAGATTCCCACAAGCCTCTTGGCACAGGTGGACTCTTCTGTGGGAGGAAAGACTGCCATTGATTTGCCGGGCGGAAAAAATCTTGTCGGTGCGTTTAAACAGCCTGTTGCGGTACTCTGTGATCCGGATGTTTTGAAAACCCTTTCCAGAACCTTTCTGGCAGATGGCATGGGCGAGGTCATCAAATATGGCATGATCCGGGATAAGGCTTTGTTTGAAAAGCTGGAACAGTACAATCTGGATACGGTACAGGAAGAGATGGAAGACATTATCGCTACTTGTATTGACATCAAGCGTAGCGTGGTAGAACACGATGAATTTGACAACGGGGAACGGATGATTTTAAATTTCGGGCATACGCTGGGACATGCCATTGAAAGTTATTATCATTATGGTACGTATACCCACGGTAGTGCAGTTGCAGCCGGAATGTGTATGATGACCAAGAGAACCTGTGAGGAGGGTGTGTATACACGTCTTTGCAATTGCGTAAAGGCGTATGAGTTGCCCTCAGAGGTTTCGGTATCCATGCAGGAACTTGCGGCACTTTGTGGCAACGACAAAAAGCGTGCCAGTGCACAGCTCCGGTTTATTGTTTGTGAAACCATTGGAGATGCAAAGATTCGTTCTATGGATTATGAGGACTTTGCAGCCTGGATAGGAGGAGAAGAAGCATGAATATTGCCATAACCCCAGCGGAACTTTTTGGAACGCTTCGTGTTCCTGCGTCTAAGAGTATGGCACATCGGATGCTGATTTGTGCAGCCTTGGCGAGTGGGACTTCTTTTGTTTCAGGGGTAGATATGTCCAGAGATATTCAGGCAACCCTTGAGGTGCTTTCTGCTTTTGGTGCTGTTTACACGGTAGAAGAGGATACCGTGATTGTCACCGGAATTGGCAATCGAAGAAAGGAAACTCCAAAGGCTGCTGTGGCAAATTGCTGTGAAAGCGGTTCGACTTTGCGTTTTTTGATTCCCATTGCAGCAGCCCTTGGAATTACCACAGAATTTCAGGGGGAGGGCAGACTGCCGAAACGTCCCATTACGGCGTATTTACGGGAACTTCCCAAAAAGGGGATTACCTTTGACTATCATGATACCATGCCCTTTACCATAAAAGGACAGTTACAGCCGGGGATTTATGAACTGGAGGGAGATGTATCCTCTCAGTATGTAACGGGACTTTTGTTTGCATTGGCGTTACTGGAGGGAGATTCTGAAATCCGGATGCTTTCCAGACTGGAGTCAAAGCCTTATGTTGATCTGACCATTGCCTGCCTGAAACGCTTTGGGGTGACCATTGAGGAGACAGAAAAGGGATATCGCATTCCCGGAGGACAGAAGCTGCACAGTGCCATGACGATGGTAGAGGGAGATTATTCACAGGCGGCGTTTTTCTATGTGGCAGATGCCTTGGGGAGTGTTGTGCATCTGTCTAATCTGAACGAGGATAGCGTACAAGGAGACAAACAAATTATAGAAATCGTAGACACATTTATGAAGCATTATTTGGATGGGGAACCTGTGTGCTTTTCTGTTGATGCAACAGACATTCCGGATCTTGTTCCGATTCTGGCAGTGCTTGGAACCTTTGGAACAGCACCTTCGAAAATCACCGGTGCCCATCGGCTTGCCATCAAAGAAAGCGATCGTCTGACGGCGACTGCCAATATGCTGAATGCCCTTGGGGGAAAAGTGACTGCCACAGCAGACGGACTGGAAATCGAACCGGTAGAACAGCTTCACGGCGGTGTTGTGGATAGTTGTGGGGATCATCGGATTGCAATGTGTGCTGCCATTGCGGCAACAAGATGTGATGGGGATGTTATCATTAAAGGCGGCGAATGCGTCGAAAAATCATATCCTCGCTTTTATGAGGATTATAATCGCTTAGGAGGAAAAGCCAATGTCATCATTCTGGAATCGTAACATATCTGTATCAATCTTCGGAGAATCCCACGGACCTGCGATCGGTGTCGTAATCGACAATTTGCCACCGGGAGAGTATATTGACCTGGAAAAGCTGCGGCAGTTTATGGCACGTCGTGCCCCGAAAAAAGACGGCACAACCACACCAAGAGGAGAAAAAGATCTCCCACAGATTATGTCCGGACTTTTAAACGATCGTACCACCGGTGTACCACTTTGTGCATTTATTCAGAATACCGATACACGTTCTAAGGATTATAGCAATCTGGCAAGATTGCCAAGACCGGGTCATGCAGATTATACCGGCGCAATGCGGTATCGTGGCTTTAACGATGTACGAGGCGGCGGACATTTTTCCGGCAGATTGACAGCCCCCCTTGTTTTTGCCGGGGCAGTTTGCGGACAGATTCTGGAACGGAGAGGAATTTACACCGGGGCACACATTGCTTCGATTCATGGCGTTTCTGATGATGCGTTCAGCCGCACCAAGGTGTCCAAGGAGGACATCCTGGCAGTCCGGGAGAAAGATTTCCCGGTATGCAACGATGCACAGGGAGAGAAAATGCGGGAGGACATCAAGCGTGCTTCTCAGGGTGGAGAATCTCTGGGTGGAATTATTGAATGCGCCGCAATTAACGTTCCCGCAGGAATCGGTTCTCCGATGTTTGATGGACTGGAAAACACCATTGCACAGTTGATTTTTGGAATTCCGGCAGTGAAAGGCTTGGAGTTCGGTGCAGGCTTCCAGGTTGCTGAAATGGTTGGCAGCCAGAATAACGATCCGTTTTATATGGATGAAAACGGTCACGTAAAGACTAAGACCAACAACCACGGTGGAATTCTGGGCGGAATTTCTTCCGGAATGCCCATTACCCTGAATGTGGCAATCAAGCCCACCGCTTCCATTGCAAAGCCGCAGGAAACGGTCGACTTTCGGGCAAAGACAAACGAAACCCTGCAAGTACACGGCAGACATGACCCCTGTATTGTTCCCCGTGCAGTTCCTTGCGTAGAGGCAGCAGTGAACCTTGCACTGCTCTCCCATATGATGGAATATCCGAACTTTTAAGGCGACACCGCACAAAGATTGGAGTGACTGTGATGCAAGAAGAAAATCTGATGAAAATGTCAAAGATGGCAACCCCACCGATTACAGATAGCCATACTGCAAATATTCTTCTGTGCTATCTGCTCTATCGAATCGGAAAGCCGGTCTGTGCTTCCCATTTGTATGATATTGCTGTGGGAAATGAGATTATTAACTATTTCACCTATCAGGAATCCTTGTCTTATCTGACGGAACACGGTTCTGTGGCGTTGGAGAAACGGGAGGACGGAAACGACGTTTATTGCTTGCTGCCAATTGGAGAACAGACGGCATTGGAACTGCGCAATTACGTAGGCAAACCCTATCGGGACAAGCTTGTTTCTGCTGCGTTTCACTATTTTGCCCGGCTCAAGCGAGAAAACGAGGTGAAAATTGAATATATCCCTTTGAAAAAAGGGTATTATGTCCATGTACGCTGTCTGGATATTCAGGATGATTTGCTGGATATGAAACTTTATGCGCCGGATCGTACCCAGGCGAAATATCTTGGGGAACAGATTATGCGCAATCCGGCAGGGTTTTATGGAAAGATTCTGGATGCCGCTTTTTCCAATAAGGAAAAAGAGGAAACGGGGAATTATGATTTTTAAAGAGGAATGAGAAAAGATGACTGTATTTGAAGAACTGAAACGTCGTGGTCTGATTGCACAGATGACAGACGAAAAAGAAATCGAAGAACTGGTAAACGCCGGAAAGGCGACCTTCTACATTGGCTTTGATCCCACTGCGGACAGCCTGCATGTAGGACATTTCATGGCGCTTTGTCTGATGAAACGGTTGCAAATGGCAGGAAATAAGCCCATTGTTCTGATTGGCGGCGGTACTGCAATGATCGGCGACCCCTCCGGAAAAACCGATATGCGGAAGATGATGACAAAGGAAACCATCCAGCATAATGTGGACTGCTTTAAAAAGCAGATGAGCCGGTTTATCGATTTCTCTGAGGATAAGGCACTGATTGTCAACAATGGAGACTGGCTTCTGGATCTGAATTATGTAGAGGTACTCCGTGACGTAGGGGCACATTTCAGTGTAAACCGGATGCTTTCTCACGAGTGCTATAAGCAGCGGATGGAACGAGGACTTACGTTCCTGGAATTCAATTATATGATCATGCAGAGCTATGATTTCTATAAGCTTTTCCAGGATTATGGCTGTAATATGCAGTTTGGCGGCGATGACCAGTGGGCAAATATGCTGGGCGGTACAGAACTGATCCGCAGAAAGCTTGGCAAGGACGCATATGCAATGACCATTACTCTGCTTCTCAATTCTGAGGGGAAGAAGATGGGCAAAACCGAAAAGGGTGCAGTCTGGCTGGATCCGGAAAAGACAACGCCGTATGAGTTCTATCAGTATTGGAGAAACGTCTCCGATCAGGATGTTATCAAGTGCCTGAAGCTTTTGACTTTTGTTCCCATTGAAGAAATCGAGGAGATGGAACGCACGTTAGAGGGACAGCAGTTGAACCAGGCAAAGGAACTCCTTGCATATTCTCTGACAGAACTGGTACATGGCAAGGAAGAAGCCGAAAAGGCACAGACAGCAGCAAAGGCAGTGTTTACCGGTGCAGGTTCTACAGAAAATATGCCTACCACGGTACTCCGTGCAGAGGAACTGACAGACGGTGGAATCGGCATTCTGACGCTGATGGTTCGCACGGGACTTTGCCCCTCCAATGGTGAGGCGCGTCGTCTGGTACAGCAGGGCGGTGTTTCTGTCAATGATACCAAGATTACCGACCCGAAGAGCATAATCTATCCAGAGGCTGAGACAATTCTCAGAAAGGGAAAGAAAGTGTTCCATAAGGTTGTCGTAGAGTAAGAACAAGTTCTAAAGGTTAAGGTGATATCAGCATAGTTTCTATGCGGTATCGCCTTTTTTTGTTCCCCTTGTTCATACAAAATTTGCGATTGTATCTTGCAAAGTCTAGGGAAATATGCTATAATGTAATAGATAGTATATTCTGGTGTCATTTTGCCTGCGGGCACGCCGGATTGCTGTCTGAAACGTCCGGACAGGGCGAGCAGTATGCAGAATAGGGCTGTGGGAATGTTGTATGACATTCTCCGGATTTGCTCTCGCTGCCTTGTCGTGAAGAAAATGCACTGCGGACAAGCGGCTGATTTTGTACCATGTCAATGGTCAGAGTGGTGTCGCCTTATGACATTGCCTTTGGAGAGCAGTTGATAGGCAACACCGCACAAAGATTGTGCGTCAGATGCGTAGTCAGATTTTTTGTCAGA
>CAYXKI010000011.1:0-19503 GCA_964465095.1 uncultured Ruminococcus sp. | reverse complement strand
CTTACTTTTTCGTTTGCTGCTCCAGAAGTTCTACATCTTTTTCCGTCACCCCTTGTTCCAGATTGGATTGATTCATCCAGTCCAGCATATTCCGGATTTCCTGACTCCGCTTCTCATATTCATCCAGTGTTGTCATGTTCTGATAGTCAATAGAAGAAATCCACTCCATCTTTTTGATGGACTCACCACAGAGTACACTATAGTCGCCTATTTTTTTACTATAAGACAGATAAATCCCATTGACATCCTGCAATTCTTTCAAAGAATCCTCTTCAGGGCGTTCCTCTTTGCTCCGGATATTCTGTACCCGTTCGTTCATTCGCTTCGTAGCATCTTTATCCAGTTCAATTTCACTTGTTCCTTCTTTCTTCGCTTTTTGGGTATAAAAGTCAATGACTTGATGGAGCATCACAATTACATATTCTTTTCGCTCTTCCAAGCCCTGTTGCTTCCCGTCATTCTCCAAAGGTTTCACTTCCATTTTGCGTTCCACCAATTCTGCCTGTCCGGTTTCCTTTTCCATATTCTCTTTGAACAAATAGAAATACTGTGCAAAGTTGCCTTGCTTTTCCGAATCGTGTTTCGATAATAGATCTGCGTATGCTTTGCTGCATTCCTGATACTCTTTTTCTGCGTCATCCCGCTTCTTTTGAAGATTCTTCAAATTTTTCTTTTTTTCGTTATCCGGTTCTGTATCCTGATTCTCTTTTTCCAATTCTGCTTCTGCGGATTCCAGCTTTCGCCCTGCCTCTACGGCTTTTTGCTTTTGTTTCAAAAGGTCTGTATACCCTGAATAGATGTTTTTTGATTCTAACGCTTCCACGGCATTTTTGAGAATTTTTGTGTTTGTCTTCTCTGTCACTCCTTGTCCAAGCTGTACATTTTTCTTTGCACCATCCAAAGCTTCTACTGCTTCTGTATTCTGGTACATTTTTTTACTCAAGGTTTTTGCATGTTCTGTCAGCGTTTCCTCACTATCCTTCATTTTCTTTTTTGTCCAGTTTTCACTTGATTCAAAAAAACCAGTTTCCAACTTATAAGCTTTTAAGGTGTTGTGAAACGCAATAGGATCCAACATCGCCAATTGTTCTATTTTCGCATCATTTGACAAAATTTTCTGCATATTCTGAATCACTGCATGATAATCCCCGGAAATGTCCTTTTTCTCCTGATCTGTCCCAAGAATCTCAAGGGCAGTCTTTGCATCCCGTATTTGCAAATTCGAATATCCTTGATTCTGTGCTTTAACAATGGCATCTGTACCATGGCTTTCCAGATATTTTTTCAGACTCTCTAGTTTCTCATAAATCTTTCCTACAGTTTTTGAGGAATTCTGAATCACTTCCACCAGGTGTACCTGTAAGTTCATAATCTGTCTGCCCTGAACCGATCGGAAAATATCCGCTCCTCCCAGGATTTCTTTTCCGCCCTTTTCTTTCACCTTTTTTATGGCAAGATCGATTTCATCTAAAATGGCTTCCAGTTTTTCATAGCTTTCATCCAAGGATTTTAGTTCTTCTGTTTCTTTCTCAAGATTTACCTTTCCAATGGTGGATTCAAATTTTCCATCTCCTGCGAATACAAATTTATCCTCTTCCCGTTTGACAGACCCTTTTACCTTTGCGTTGCCAAGTTCCACCTCAAAAAGCGTAAAATTGTGCTCCAACTTTTTGGAATCCAAGAGAAAAACCGCCGGCAATTGCACCCCTGCGACCAGATTAATGGAGAGAGTCAAAGCACCTGTGGCATCAAAGCTTAACGCTGTGACATTTTTGTCAATTGCAAAGCATTCCCGAAGAGGCTTTCCCGGAAAGTATTCCAGTGCCGTTTTTCCGTTTAGTTTTCCCTCGGCACACATTTCTCCTTTTCCCTCTACCTCTCCACTGGCATTCAGTTTTCCAACACCAAGTTCCAGTCCCAATACAACTGCAAGCCCGGCATTTGCTGTAATGTTTGCGTTTGCCTCAAATCCAAAGCGACTGCTTCCCTTTTTCTGCGCCTGTGCACTCTCAAGCGTTGCATCCATTCCGGCAGTAAACCCGGCGAATGCACGACCACCAATGGTTGCTTTCAAAGCCGGGAAAAATGGGAGCGGAATGGGAAAACGAATTTCTACAATATCGGTTGTTGCATCTTTCTCCGTTTTCCGGTCACTAGGCAAATGATACGTCCCTGCTACTTTTCCGGATACCTTGCCGTTATCATACTTCACCGCAAGTTCAATGGCATCCTCTGCAAATTTCAGCGTCTTTTCAAACTTACTTACATGCCATTCGTCTTTTTTGGGCTTACGGAATGCACCCTTTTGATAAACCAATTGATCAATGGTCACCGTAACAGAAGGCAACGCCCCTAACAGCTTGTCCGCAAAAGATTCTTCCCCACCTTCTGAATCGGTGTCTTCCTCTTCCTCAGACTCCTTATGGGCAAGTGTCAGATTCTTAATTGCAAAACCACCAGACTTTTCTTCAATTTCAGAAAAGCTACCGGTGCCGATTTTTCCAAGTTCCAAAGTGACATCCTGTACCCCTTGAAACTCCGGAGCGTACTTCTTTTCCTTTTCCATTTTGTAAGATGCCGTACCGGAAAGTTTTGTAACAACAGAATCGGAATACGTAAGTTCTCCCTCTACTCCAATGGCAGCATCTGCAAGGGTATCAAAATCCGATGCTTCCAGAGAAACCCCCACCTTGGACAAAGACAGTTTTCCAAACAATGCAATGTCTGTCCCTACCTCTGCCTTGACTCCACCGAGTTTGATTCCATTCTTGTCCATTTCCACATCCGTTGCAGATAAGGTCAGATCCTCTACAGACAAAAGCTTTTTCGCCTGTTCGCCTAAGGGAAGATTCTCCACGCTGACAGTTCCCAATTTGACAGCTTCTCCATAGTAGAATTGAAAGTTTTCGGTAGACAATGCATAATCTCCATAAGAGGCAGACAATTTTTCTGCCTTTCCACCGAATTTCAGTTGTTCCTTGTCCAGTTTCATCAAAAGCTTTGGCGTATCTGCTGACAAAGTGGCACTTCCCAGCTTTACTTCTCCATTTAAGGCGGAGATATCCATCTCCTGTTCCTTGCCCTCTTCCAACTGCGATTCTCCCACAAGCCCGATTTCAGCGTTTTTATACTTGGCTTCTGTAAGATTCATGGAGAACCCATCCAGCGTCAGCCCCTCTTTTGACACTGAGAGATTCTTTGCTGCCACTTCCCCGATTATCCGCAGATCCTCTACAATCCCCTCTGTATTCAGGACAAGACTGACACGACCAAGAGAAAGCTTGTCGTTTCCGACAGAAAAATCTGTCACCTCTGCTGTTGCAAGGTCTTTTTGATTCAGCGTCACCTTTGCCTGAAGCGTTCCGGAAATTTTCCCGGAAAAGTCGCCAAATTTCGCCTTTTCTTCTGTAGTTTCTCTTCCCTTTTCATAGGAAAAATCCAACGCCATGTCTTTGGAGGACAAAGAGAAAAACCGCTTTTCCAGTGCAAGCGACCCTTTCCCGGACAACTGTGCCCGGAATGCCTCCTCTGTTGCAGAAAGGGTCAACTCCAGATTCGGCACATCCACAACATCATTCCATTTTAACCCGGAGACAGATGCTGTCAACTGATCAAAAGTAAGCTTCTGATTTTCATCGACTTTCAGATTTTTCATAGATGCCTGCACTGTGGGCAGATCTTTTCCCATTTTATATTCTGCCGTTGCATTGTCTGCCAGAAGCCCGTCTTTTCCAAGATGAAACCCCACATTGGATACCGTGAGTTTTTCCTGATCGTCTGTAAGGCTCGCCACGTGAATCTCAAAGTTCTCTTTTTCCAGATCAAGGGACAAGTTCGACCCCTGCACCGTATAAGACCCGGCGTTCCATTGTTCCAAAGCAACGTCTATTTTCTCAATTGTACTCCCGGAAGTAATCTGAATTCCACTTGGAACAGAAAAATCCACAAGCTTTTTATTTTTGAGATAAAGCGTACTTGTTCCATCCGGCAAAGAAAACGAAAGCTTTTCTTCCCCTGTGGCACATGCAAACAAATCGGTGGATTGGAGACTGATAAGATGCAAAAGCTTACTTGGGTCTGTCTGAAAAACTGCCCCGGGAAGAAAAACGCCATATTCTAAGCCATTCTCCCCCTTACGTAGCTGTACAGTGGCTTTCTGGTCTGTCCCAAAGAGTTTGGAAACCACCGGGATCTGTTTTCCATCTACCTCTGCTTTCGCAGAATCCATAGAAATTTCTTTGCCAAAGACAACATTTTCCGGTTTCAGTTCCGGCTTCCCCACACCGGGAATGGTGCGATCTACAACAATGCTTACGGGCTGCAATTCTGCCAGACTCCCCAAAGTCTTTTCGGTAGAAAAAGAGAGCATCAAATCCCCCGATTGCAACTGAAACGCTTCTTCAGAGGTCTGATAAGTTACCGCTTCTCCCTGTGCAGTTACAGTAAGCCCTTTTGCGGTAAACTGATCTGTTTCAATGCCAAGTTTCCCTGTCGCAGAGAACGTGTCTCCCTCTTCGGTTACCACAATTTCTTTTTCTGCTTTCCATGCCACCTCTTTTCCCATTACCTGTACATTTCCGGCGGTGGAAAAAATTGTGCCATCCTCTTGATATGTCAGTGCAAAGGTAATTCCATCCGCCTTGTAGACCTTTGGCTTTTCCGGTGCATTCTGGGGTGTGTCTTGTACGGCAACCTGTGGATCGTCCTGTAAGGTGTCTTGAAGCTTGTCAGAGGGCTTCTGCGTTATTTCTGCCACTTCATCATGGGTAAGGGTAGGCGTGTCTTGAGGAGGGGCAGAAATGCCCTCTTCCGTCACTGTCGGTGGCAATGTGTCTTTGATGTTCTCCGGAATTTCGGCGGTATCCGTCTGTACCGCCATATTCTGCTGCACCACATTTGCATCCGTTCCGTTTTCCATAACGGTATTGCTTTTTCTGGAAAAAAGCCCTTTGATCCAATTCCAGATCCGACGAAAGATTCCGGGCTTTTCTTCTTGCTGACGGATTTCTGCCACAGTCTGACGATTGGAACTGACTTTTGACAAGTTCTCCTGCACCGATTGTCCACGCTGTTGTGTGCGTTTCTCTGCCTTTTCCTGCTTTGCTACTGCAACTTTTCCCATTGCTTCTCACCTCGTTTCCTCCAACAGTACCGCATAGGGTCCGAAATGCTGTGGGGACAATGTCTTTCCAAACTTTGCAAATTGCTTCTTCACTGCCAATAAAATCTCTCGCATTCCAATTTTCCGGGACTGTGCTGCTGCCAGAAAAGCTGCGGACACGGCGGCATTTTTGATCATTGCCCCGGACAATTCAAACGTCTCTGCCAGAAACTGAAAATCAATCCCTTCCTCCAGTTCTGCCTCCTTTGGAAAAATCGTATTCCAAAGCTGCAATCGCTGTGCTTTTTCCGGAAAGGGAAACCGAATGACATAGCTGATTCGACGCATAAATGCGGCATCTATGTTCTGCTTGAAATTGGTCGTCAGAATCAGAATTCCATCATATTCCTCCATCCGCTGCAACAAAAAAGAAATCTCTGCATTGGCATATTTATCGTGACTTTCTCTGACCTCTGATCGCTTGCTGAAAATTGCATCGGTTTCATCAAAGAAAAGGATTGCATTATTTTTCTGGGCAATATCAAAAACCGCACCCAGATTTTTCTCTGTTTCTCCGATATACTTCGACTGCATTTTCGAGAGATCAATCTTAAACACCGGCAAGCCAAGTTCATTTCCTACAATTGAGGCTGCCATGGTCTTTCCGGTTCCCGGCGGCCCTTCAAAAAGCATTGACAAGCCTCGTCCATAGGGCATTTGCTGAGAAAAATGCCATACGTCATAGACTTTATGGCGATAGCGAATGTGATCCATGCCCTCCCGGATCTGCTTTTTTTCCTCCTCCGGCAAAATCAAGTCGTCAAATGTAAAGCGAGACTGAATCCGGGTTGCCTTTCCCTTTAAAATCCCCTCTGACCGCTCTAAGCACACCTGTTCCAGAAGTTGTGAAAAAGATTCTTCTTCGCCCAGAAGTTCAATTCTGCCACAACTTTCTCTCCAGATCCGGGAAATTTGTCCCGGCAAAAAGCGATATGTCTCTGTAAGTTGTTCCGCAAGCTGCTTATATTGTCCGGTAGAATCAAGAGTTTCCCAGATTTGCAGATTCTCTGAAAAAGAAAGTTCCGTCAAAGAGAGCACTGTGCATTCTGTCTGTTCCAAAGGCAATTTTTCTTCGGTGCAAAAAAACAGAAGTTCCGATGTAGCATGTATCTCTCTGAAAAGCTGTTCCAATGCCGCCGGTTCCAACGTCTCAGGGTGCAGAAAACAGCAATATGCCTTTTGCAGCCGCAGTTCTCGTTTTAAGGGATTGCACATTCCCCCATCCCACTGCGCAAGATCTACAAAAATCAGATTTCTGGCACAGCTTCTGACGCAGTGTCGCAGAAAGAACTTCCTGCCGGATTGTGGCTCGCCTACAATTTCGAAAATCGCAGCGTGGTTTTTCCTATGGGCTTGTTTTACCATGGCAAGTTCTTTTTCTCGCCCCACCATAGGTTCTAAAGGGTCAGTGCCCCAGAAAACAGACGTTCCCGGAAGTGTATCGCGCAGTTCCAGACGCAAAAGAAAATCCCGTACTCTTCGGCTTAGCTTTAACGCCACATCAAAGTCCCCCATTTTCTCCGGAGGAAGGTCAAAAAGCTGTGGAAGATACGTTTTCTGTGCCTCCAGCATCTGATCGGTACGATGATTCAGAAACAGCTTTCCGGCAGTATACAGCGTCAGGTGCTTTGCCTGTACGTTGTCGTTGAGATAACCATAAACCCTTGACAACTCCGGAAACAATTCTGCCAGAAAAGCAGCCATCACCACCATCTCATGCCCATCCCGAAGAGAAAATGTCTCGCAGAGATAGGAAAAGGGCAAAAATCCAGACGCATTTTTCTCTAGTTCCACAAGGCGCTTGGTATACGTTGCAATATGCTCACAAGCACTCTGGCTTAGCTGAAATTCCGGGAACAATAACACGCCCTCTGCCTGTTCTGCACTGACAGCAATCCCCTTATACTTATCCATAACCGGGTCAAGAGCAGACAGTTTTTTCAAATACCGCAGATATTCCTGCAAATAGACAGTCAAAATGCTCTTGTATATTGCATATTGCTGCTGCATCGTGTAAGATTCCACTGGTTTCATAATTTTTTCTCCTTATGGCAGAAACTCCTCAAGCGTTACATTTTCCCCATACAATGCCCGTAAAAACAGCGGAAGATATTGATTCATCGCCACCATATTGTAGCCAATTGTTGCAGCAATTATCGCCTGTGCCATTTCCTCTTCGATTTCCTGTGGCACAATTGCTGCGGTACGTACACGAAGTTGTCCTTTGGATTCTCCGGTCAGAATCAACTCAAAATTTCCGTTCCAGATCTCACTGTTAATCAGATTGGTAAGTTCAGATGCCAGAACAAGTTTTTCCTCCGGCACTCTGACAGGCAACACTCCAAAGCAGACAAAGCTGTCCTTTTGATCTACCTTGAGAAAAGACACCCAAGAACCGCTTTCTCCCTCCACATCCATTTTCAGAACTGCATCCTGTTCTACAAAGTTCCAATTTTTCGCCTGCAAATATTTTTTTACTCGCTCTTTCATGATTTTCTCCTTAGAACTTGTTCTCATTCTTCCTCATTTTCAATAGATTCTTCCACAGCTTCCGTCACTGTGGTCTGTGTGGTTGTCACATCCGGCAGTTCAATTTCCGGCACAGTTGGGGTCGTGTATACGTTTTCCACATTCCGGCTGTAAGTTTCTTGATTTATGGTCGCTTTCCCACTGTCTGCCTCTCCCGGTGCATATGCCTCACCATTTTCGGAAAGTTCCAGATAAGAGGCGCTCTCCTCGTCCTCTGTGGGATATTCCTCCAATGCTGCCTCAATCTCTTCGCTTCCTGTTTTTTTGTATCCATACACAAGCGTTCCTCTTGCCTTATCGGTTTCCTCTAAAAGTGCATATGCCTGTGCCTTGTACAGATAAAGCCCTGCCTCTCTTGGAAATGCCTGTAAGCCCTCTGTTGCTTCTTCTATCGCCTTATCATACTGTTTCAATTCCAGATAAGAGGCGGTCTGATCCATGTACTCAGATGCGGTATGGCGATGTCGACTCTCATAGAAACGATATCCCAGAAATCCAATCAGCAAAACAAGAAGCAATCCGCCAAGGCACATCCATCGTTTTCCTTTGTGTCCAATCTTTTTCATGTTGTTTCTTCTCCTTGCTTGGCATTCTCTCTTTCCACAATGGTATACAGCGGTGTGGAATCCGTTTCCACCGACACACACCGATAGCGTTTCAACTGCGGTACAAGGAATTCCTGACACGCTTTTTCCAAAGTACACCGCAAGGTGAGAGATGCTGTGCTTTCCTGCATTTGGCGAATGGTCTCAAAAATAGCAGTCGTTACGGTCAGATAAGCGTTGGTCTCCGTCCCGGCAGACCCTGCCTGAAGTGTGCCATAGGACAAGAAAACCGGAACGGTTTCGCTCTGTGATGCTGAGAGATAAGCTTCCAGAAACGCCGCAAGTCCTGCTTCTTTTGGGAAAAATACATCCATCCGCTCCAAACAAAAACCGACAACCACACCTCCCTTTTCCTGACAAGCTGCTGCAAGCTTTTGTCGTTGTTCCGGGCTTGCCATCGGGCATTGTCCAAACGCAAAACGCACTGCCGTTCCCTCAATCTGGCAACACATTCCCGGCTGTACCTGGGTGATTTTTTCTTTTCCCAAAAGGGTTAAAATCCCATTGGAAATCAGACGACTGTAATTGGCATTTCCCTCTGTTACATCCTTCATATATACTTCCAGTGTACCGGACATTGCCTCCAGTGCTGCTGTGGTATCTGCAATCTCATCCTTTCCTTTCATCACAAAAACGCCAGGATCTCCGGTTTTTTCATAGGCATCTATCTGGGTACGCAGCTTCTTGATCCGCCGGAGTACGCTACGAAGCAAGAGATTGACAACCAGCAACATCAAAAGGCTGCACAATGCAATCACTGCCATTACTCCGGGAAAATCCTGGGTTGTAGAGGCTTTCTGGGCATAGCCATCTGTTTCCAGCACCACTGCCATCTGCACCGTGGTATCCTCTGTACTTTCCACAGGCAACACAATATATTGTTGCACTCCAATTGTACGATTGTCGGAAAAATGGACACGCTCCCCGGATTCCATTGCTTTTTGTATGGTATCTGCCGCAAAAAGACTGACCAGATATCCGGCTTCTGTTGTTCCGGTAATCTCTTCCCCATAAATACAGTACAACTTGTCCTCAGATACTGCCATCCAATAAAAAGATTCCGTTGCAGATTTCCCCTCTGTATACGCTTTCTGCTTGTATGCTTCCATTCGCTTTTGCAGGCTTTGATATGCCTCCTCAGAAATGGTAGGCAGCTTGTCCTCCTCTGTTAGCGGACAAAGTTCCGAGATATTCCAAGAAAAATAACGCAGTGCACTTTGTTCATCGGATGTAATCCAGAAACGGTTAATCTCCTCGGTGGTCTTAAAAATACTGCTGCCAAAGAGGGAAATAATCACAAGGGTCACAAGCAGAGAAGCTGCGGTAATCCGGGAAGCAATACCGAAAAATTGAATGGTGTGCTTTCCCCTCCGGCTTTTTTTCCACCGCAAAAACAAAAGTCCAAAAACAAACCGCAAAAAGAGTGCCAAGAGAAAAAATCCCACAGTTTGTCCCAGAAAACGAAGCAAAGAGGGCAGCCCCTTGAAAACGGAATATTCCACCAAAGCACCATCTTGCAAAGATACCCCCACCAATGTGCTGCCTTGTTCCAGACTTGCAGTCAGTCCACCGTCTGCATAGACACGGATATTCTGATAAAGCTGAAATTGTGCCTCTTCTGCGAAGTCATCATAGAGTGCACCGGTGGTCAGATTCAGATGTAGCAAACGGTTCTCGGTCATATCGGCAAAACTTAAAATATCTCCCTCCAGATTCAGACCATTCAAAAGCCTTTCTGCCGTTTTTCCCGAGTTCGGGTAAAGCTGCCCATTTTCGGTACAGATCCGATTTTCACTGGTAAGCACCACCGTACCAATTTGGGTATACACGCTATGTGCCGCAGTAATTCCTGTGCCAAGGGAAAAATCTGACACAAGGGTACGATTTCCATCACGATCATATCCCATTGTCACGCAATTTCCTGTAGAACGCTCTCTCATGGTGACATAAAGCGTATCCGCAAAGACCGTGGGGATGTCGCCCTCCAGAATCTCATAGGCATCCTCAGAGGGGAGTTCCCACTTTTTCAAAAGCACACCATACCGGAAATCACAAGCATAAACCTCACGTTTGACCACTGCATCCCCACCGTGATAAACACGGCAGATTACATAAAGCGTTCCATCTTCCCCGGTGAAAAGCGTATCAAAGCTTCTGACGGTACAGGTCAGATAATTGGTGTTCGGAACACGAATTACACCGGTCAGAGTTTCTCCCTCTGTCCGTGCAATGGAAGTCATTGTATCTGACTCAGAGATTGCAACAACCCCTGTCTCATATCGCAACATTTGCTTACAGAATCGAAGCGTTACCCGACAAGAAAAAAGGGAAAGACAAAGTGACAAAAGGACTGCCACAATCAGGCAAACCAGAACAATCCGATCGCTTCTATGGTTCTTTTTCACAAAGTTTCCCTCCTTTCCGAAAAAATGGTGTACTCTATATTTGGTCAATCTGATTGATGTAATACTTGGCAGCCCGATTCTCCCGATCATATTTCAAGGCAATGACAAATTGTTCTCGTGCCCCCGAATAGTCCCCCTGAAAAAACCGGGTTACGCCATCTTTCATATTCTGCCGGGACAATTTCTTGCCACGTTCTGTAGCATCTGTAAAAATCTCATAAACCGGCGTTTCTGCAAGCATCCCGATCCAATGACAAATCTGCTTTGTTTCTGCAAATTGGGCGACATTGCCACTGCATACAAACCCGGCTTCCATAGTAAACAGATATTGCAGCAACATCTTGTGCTTGTCTGCCTCTTCAATAGAAAAACAAGGGCTGTGATTTTCCCCACAAGAGAAAATAGAAACAGAAACTGTACAGCAATCCACCGCAACCAGAATTCCCCGATCTTGCTGCCGTAGAGAAAAACCAAGATTTCCAAGATCAGGGTTTGCAGACATCCAAGTGATCTGCCGTCCGTTCTGCTCTGCCAGAATCCCCTCTGCCGCTTCAATCTGGGGAGAAAGTGTTTCCATCAGAGCGTGAAATGTAGAAAACTCGTCGTATTTCTCCGGCAAAAAAGCATCCACCACATAAAGCTTTTGTGTGCTTTGCTCCTGAAAACACAGTTCCGAGATCTTTTTCCGCCCCAATAAATGCAAGATACTGTCCGGAAAATATGCCTTGCTTCGCAGACGAAGACAGTCGATTTCTTCCATATGTGCCTGTAATCGTTGTACCATTCTGTCAAAATCCCCGGAAAGAATAGAAACCTCATCAAAATAGCGAGGGGGCTTTGAACTTTCTGTTGAAATTGCCTCCCCACCGGTTAGTTTGACTGCCTTTTTCCGCAATCGTCGCAGAGAGCGAAGAGAAGCATAGGTGATGAAAACAAAAATAACAACAATGGCAAAAAGAATCAGAATTTCATACCAAAGTGCCGCAGAAACCGGAGGACTGATCTGGTAGGTAAGTTCCGCAGAAGAGGTAGAAAGCCAGAGAATTCCGTTTTTCTCTTCTCCGCATTTTGTGGGAATTGCCACGTTGACAAGCTTTTCTCCTGCTTCGCTGACGCTGTTGAAATAATACACCCCGTCCCTTTCAATTGCGGAAAGCATCTCTTTCACAAGACCGCTTGGCAAGGTGTCCTCAATGGTATCCCCGGACATAGGAGTATCTACCGCAAGATAGGTCTGATTTTCTGTGTCATATCCAAAGTACGCCATCTGAATTTGCTGTCCGCTTTCCTCCATCTCCAGCGTTGCAGAGAGATGGGATTCCAACAGGCGGATCTCCTTTGCCTTTTCATAGACCAAAGGGAAATTCGGGTTCTCGGACTGGGAAAAATCTGCAATCTCCCCTACGTCCAAAGCAGAAGCACAACGCAGTGCAGCGGTATCCAAAAAGGAAATCAGTTCCTCTCCGTCTCTTTGCGCCAACATCTGAAACAAACCGTAAAAGGAAACTACAACCGCTGCCCCCATAACCGGTAAAAGCAGCACAATCAGCTTTCGCAGCACCGTGCCATATTTTTTCAAAAGCCAGAAAAGTAAAAGTACCACTGCTTCCGCAAAGAGTATAAGCACTGCCAGAATTGCACAATGCCATACAATCTGCAAAACAGTCTGGGCACGAATGGTGCTCTGGTCTTTCATTGTGCCGTTTTCATATACAAGGAGGCGCTGTGTCAAACCATTCTCTCTGTACGCCAACAGCATCCGATCGCCGTCCCATTCCAATCGGTTTATGTCCTCCATGGAAATCTGATTTTCTGTAAGATACGCTGTCAAGGTCTGCTCTACAGGCTGTGCTTCTCCGGTGGTAAGATCCAACATTTCCAGTTCTTTGTTTCGAAGATTCTTTCCAATCAGATTGTTTTCGTCCACAAGATAAAATTTCGTATACGTCCCGAAAAAGGCAGTGTCCTCTTCTGCGGTGATTTTGTGGATTTTTCCGCTTTCGTCCCGATAAAGATAGCCATCCTCCACCTTGTCCATCTGCAAGCAGCCTTTATTCCGGGAGACCGGAACGGTACTTGTCACCACCCAATTTTCTCCATCATAAGCATAGGTTGCGGCGCAGGCATCTTCCTCTTCGTTTTCCTGATAGAAATAGAGATAAACCCGATCTTTTACAACGGAAAAAGACTGATAAGAAACCGTTCCACCGGATTCTCCGGCAATCATAGAGAGGTCTGTTTCCGGGTTGAATTCTGCCAGAAGCGTTCGCTTTTTTCGCTTAAAGTCCAACTGATAAATCTGAATATACTCTGTTTCTTCTCCCACAAAGTGATATGTATTACACAAATACGTTTTCCCGGATTCGGTGAAAAGCTGCCTTGGCAAATTGCAAAGGTTGTCCTGACTTTTGGGATAACGAATCTGTGTCACAGCGCAGTTTCCCTCCATCTGAAACACATAAATCGTATCGTCATCACAATCCACAATCACGTCTGTCTCTTCCTCCGGAAGCATCCCACAAATATTTGAAAACGTATAGTACACCGTGCCCTTACAATACAAAAAAAGGCAGAGTACAAGCAAAAAAGCAGAGAATACCAGTAAGCTTATTTTTTTCCCTTTTGTCATTGTGGTGATCCTCCTTTCTGATACTTCTGATACAGAGATAGCTGCCTTGTGAATTATGGAATCTGAATGGTGGTCTGTCCGGGATTGAGAATAGAAATCGAACCGCCATAAGCACACAATAGCTTACAAGAATTGTTCAAAGCAGGACTGCTCCCGATCATACAAGTAGTACAGCCCGGTGTCCAAGGGGCAGTGAGAACGGGAATACAGGGCATTGGTGTCAACACCCCCATAGCTGCCGCAGTTGCAGAGGCGACAGTGGGATTGGATAGAGAGGAACACATCCCAAAGGGCATCACATTGACCATTGGCTTATTATCCAGAATCGTCGCCAAGGGCATCAGATTAACTACTTTTTTATCCGGCAGCACCATAAGAGTTGACGGTGCCATACCAAAGGTGCATTGCAGTGTTGCACCACCACATACAGCAAATCCCATTTTTACGCTCCTTTTCCTGTATCTGAGACATCAGAATTTGTTCTCATAATTGGTTTCGCTTTTGTTCAGTTCCAATTCTATCGCTTTTTGTTCTGTCAGCACAACCGCCTTGGCAAACCGTCCCTGTACCGCAAGAAAATATGTCCCCGTCTCGTCCGGTTCAATCCGATAAGCACGCCCGATCTGACTGGAAACAGAAAATTCAAATTCTGCCGGGTTTTCCAGTTCCAAAGCAGGGTCACAGGCAGAGGGTTGAAGCAGCCGATAAATTCCACGATGGTCTGCATCGGAAAAATAATACATTCCACCAAGTGCTTTCCCAACAGAATTGCGGAAAAACAAGTGTACCCTCCGGCTTCCTTTTTTCACTGCCTCCACAAGGCGAATCTGTTCCGGTTCCGGAAAAGCAATCCAAGCAGACTTGTGGGCGTTTCCATAAAGCTTTGTCACCTCGCCGGAAAAGCGATAATTCCTGCCGGGCATCAGATCTATCGCAATTTGCTGTACCGTATCGTTGATTTCCACAAAAATCCGTTGACTGTTATACAAAGCGGCGAGAATCTGAATCTGATAGTTTCCCGGAGGACAGTTAAAAAACACAAATGTACCTTCCTCTTTTTTGATGGCACAAATTCCGTTTTCCATTCTGACGCTTACTGCCCCTTTTAAATGGGGTTGTCCGGTAAATCCATCCCGGAGGGACACAATCAGATTCACTTTAATATGCATGTGATCCATCCATATCCCCTTTCTGTCCGGCGTGAATGGTAATATCGGTAACTCTGGAAATTTCCTTTTCTCTTGCGGATTCTACCATCACTGCCCTTGCGGAAAAGAAAACAGAAGTGCGATAAGGGGCGGTGCTGTTCCAGATTTTCTGTCGATCGTCCAGACTTGGGTTGCAAAATTCCAATGTAATGGGCTCTTCACTCTGGGATTCCAAAACGCTGTGATCATTGAGAATCTGCACAATTCTACCGAGAAGCGTCTGTTCCTCCTCTGCCAAAAACTTGACATCGCTTTTATAATAGGGCGTAATCATATAGTACAGATCCAGTACAATAGGGGGATATTTCTGGTGATACAACCCCACATTTTTTCTGCCACTGAGCCGAAAGCGTTCGGATTCTTCAATACTGTACAGATAAATCCCAAGGCGGAAATCGCCACTGTTATCCGGGGAACAAAGTCCGATCAGGTCTGCTTTCTCAATCAAAGATGGAACAGTTTCTGATTGAATCAATTCCAGAATCTGTCGGCTTACCTCCGCAATTGCCGTATATCGCATGATTTTTCCTCCTATTCTTCCGGATATAAATATGTGCCATTGTAGAAAACTCCGGTGCAAATCAGGCTGCCGGTTTCACTGTAAAGGCTTCCCTCACCATTAAGTTTTCCCATCAGGAAATTCCCCTCATAGCGTTTGATTCCGGTGTCTTTGTCATAGAGGACTCCCTCGCCCTCCGGCAAGCCGTTGTTCATGCTGCCCTGATAATAGGCGATCTCTGTTGTTCCATCGTACAGTGTCCCTGTGCCACTGTATACGCCATTCTGAAACGTTCCGGAATATAGTCGCTTTCCGGTTGTCCCGTCATACAGTTCTCCCGTCCCGTTGTACACATCATCTGCAAATTCCCCATTGTACACCAAGATCTGATTGACATAACATTTTCCTTTTCCGCTACGCACGCCATTTTCAAAGCTGCCGGTATAGACCCCCTGATAGCCATTGGAATATGTCACATATTGGGTCCCTGTTCCACTGTATTTCCCGGCAGAAAATCCTCCCTGATAGACAATCTCTCCGGTTTCGCTGTACAGTGTCCCCTCGCCCTCATACAAACCATCAGAGATACCACCTTGATATTTTATCGCACCATCTGCGTAATACTCTGTAATCGTTCCGGAACCGGTCGGTGCATTTTCCGTAAATCCTCCATCATAGATGCTTTCGCCATCTACATAAAGGACACCGCTTCCACTATAGCTTCCCTCGGCAAATTCCCCGCTATAGATTTTTTCTCCGTCTTTTCCGTAAAGCGTTCCTTTTCCACTGTATACTCCGTCTGAGAAATTTCCCTCATAGCAAAGGACACCTGTTTCATAGTAAAGCTTTCCGCTGCCACTGTATTGGAATTCCTGCACTGTTCCGCTGTAAAGCACTGTTCCATTGGGATACGTATAGGTTGCTGTGCCCTCTTTCAGCATGTTGTTTTCAAACGTGCCGGTGAAAATCATCTCACCGCTTTTATATTCTGTTCCCTCTCCACAGCGCAATCCGGCAGAAAATTCGCCACTGTATACCACGCTGCCATTTTCGTAAAGTTCTCCTGTGCCGTCATATTTCCCGGCAGAAAATCCTCCTGTGTAAATCAGTTCTCCGGAGGCTGCGTAAAGACTTCCTGTCCCGTCAAACTGACCGGAAGCAAAACTTCCATCATATTTCAGCTTTCCGTCTGCATAATAAAGCTTTCCTGCACCGTTGTAGAGATTGTGCTGAAAAGTACCACTATAGTGCACAGTGCCGTCTGCGTAGTAACACGTTCCCTCTCCCTCGTACATCTGATTTTCAAAAGCACCGGTATACACCAGATTGCCACAATAATCATACAACGTACCGTCCCCGGTAATGCTTCCCTCTTCCAGTTTTCCCTGAAAAATCACCGTGTCATCTGCTGCAAGCAATCGAACTTTTCCGGTATAGTCCTCCATGCCGTTGGAACTTAAGTAAATATCCTTGACGAAAAATTTTGACACCACCCAAGGATAGACAAACCGTGCAAAGGCAGCACTTCCCAGAATCAGCACCAGCAGCACAATCAGCAAAAACAATTTGGAGACATAGATCCGACCAAAATCAAAATAATCCTTAATGGACTTAGGAGGGGCAATCAACTCTTGTTCCATTTTTTTCAGTTCCGGATCCAATTGCCGCTGAGACGGATTGATCCCGGCAGCTTTTCCGGCTTTTCGATACAGGGTATAAACGCCCCTTGAAATTCTGCGTTTTACCGTGTTGACAGCATATTTTATCGTGCGTTGCAAATTAAATTCCTGACGAAACTTCACGTTGATTCCCTCCTTTCATCTGTTAGAACTTGTTCTTATTCTGTATCTACATACTCCTCAATGACAACATCGCCGATTTTCTCATAACTTCCACCGGTGTTTTTCTTTTCCGTCTGAAGTGCACAAATCAGAATCCAGACCGCAACACCAATCAGTGCAAGTGCAAGCACACGTTTCAGCACTGCCACGCCTTTTTTCAGAATCTGCAATAGCTTTTTCTGACGGCGATGATTCTGGTTTTCCTCCAGTCGCTTTCCGCCCTCCAATTCCCGGTATAGGGTATCGTAGCGGACAAACAATGCCATCATGTCCTCCGGAGGGTGTTGTTCCAGTTCTTTACAAAAAGAAGAGAGGGCAAAGGCATTCTTTTTCTCCCGGAATTCCTCTTCAAAAATCAAACGCACTGTCTTAAGAAAGGCAGCAGTAAATTCCTCCATTGACCAAGCAAAACAGCAATCCAGTTGTTCCAATTGGTATCTGCAATCCGGACAGCCGTCTAGTTTCACCCCAAGATTCCCGGCATAAATCAGGTCACAAGCAAGCTGTACCGGAACATGATGCAGGCAAAGTCCTCCCAGAATCTGGTGGAGAAATGTGAACTTTTCCGTCGTCGTATATTCTGCTTCTTCGTCGAGATATGCGGTCAAGGATTCTGACAGTGCAAAGGCGTGAAACACACCAACCAGATCTTCCCCTTGGGTAAACACCTCACAGATTCCGTCAAACTCTCCGGTCTCATACCACCCTAAAAAGTTCCGGGCACAGACAGACTTCAGTGCATCTGATTTCACACAAATCAAAAAATACTGCTCTCGTTTTTCGATGCAAAGAAATACGCAATAACTTTCCTTTTCCAGCAAAAGATTGATAATCTCATAAGAATGCAAACTGCTTTCAAACCGCATCTGTCCCCGGCACCTCCTTTCTAAGCGTGATGTTACGCTACGGCTTTACCACGATATATGCACTTGCAGAAATGTTTTTCTCCTCGGTACAGGTTGCTGTGATTTTAAACACTCCGGGATGATTGGGGGCAGTGTAGCAACCACTTTCATTGATTGTACCACCATTTTCGCTATCCACCGTCCAATGCAAATCGCAGGGCGGGAGATTGACAAACTTTACGGTAAAATAAGAGGACTCTTTCTGGTGCAAGGACTTTGCGCTACAATCCAAGAGAATTTTTCGCTCTTGCTGTGGGGTGTGATCCCGGTGACGAATTGCATACCAGACAAGCTTTACCTCATAGGCAGTTGTTGCCTCTAAAAGACGTACACCAATGACAAATGTTCCGGTGGCAGGGTTTGCTTTTACGGCAAGTTCTGCCTTTACGGCAGAGGGATCTTCAAACACCTCTGACGACCCCCATATCAGACTGTTTTCCCCGGTACCGCCCTCCTGAATTGAGGCTGCGACAAAAACAGAACCAAGCCCCAGACCGTGGGAGATTTCCTGGGTGAAAAACCGTTTCCCGGCTTTTCCTCCGACCCCAAGGGGGAGAATCACCTCGCCGGAGGAAATTTCTGCCGGTTCGGCAGGGTCAGCGTGATTATCCCGTTCCCCATTGCAAGTGGCTTTTTCTGTGAGAAGAACCTCTATTTTCTCTCGCAATGCCATGGTTTCAATTCCAAGATAAAAATTGGTATGCGCAAGCGTTTCCACAGGAGGGTCAAGGATCTCTGCGATGCTTCCGTTTTTCATAAGGATTTCCCCGATACAGACATCAATCTCCGGGCAATTGGTCAGATAGCGCATCAATTGCAAGCGATAGTGCCGAAGTGCACTTTCCTCCATGGATTGTTCTGTGATTGCCGCTTCTGTCACAAAATGGCCGGTCAGGTGATAGGCATTCTGTCCACAGCGCAGGATAAAATCTTCTCGTTCCACCCGGAATTCTGCCATGTCCTCTACAATGTTCATGGCTTCGCAGAGATAAGGCAGAGAAAAACAGTTCCCGGTTTCTTTTGTGGTGGTGCTGTCAAAGGTGACAGAAAGGGTTTCACCCCCCTGATACCGCACGCAGGACAAGTGCAATTGCATTTCCAGATGAAGTTCCAATTCCGGCATGGCAGGCACAATCTGCAAGTACAGGAAGAACTTGTCCTTTGCCTTTAAAAAGCGTGGCACGTCCAGAAGCACTTCTACTTTTTCGTTCTGAAAGATTGTCTGTCGCTTACGGTAATAATACCGAAGATTCCCGGCATCATATTGCGGCTTTCTGTGGCTGAGGTACAAGGTGTACCCTTCAGAAATCTTATCAAATTCTGTCTGGCTGCTTTCCGTTCCGGAAACAGAAACCGGGTCAATTTCTTTTTCTGCAAAGCCAAGATAGAGATAATATTTTCCATCTGTTTTCTCAGCTTCATAGCCCTTTAAGGTTGAAAGCTGTTTGACATCCGGGCTGCTGATAACAATTTCTCTTCCACATCCATCCAGTGCTGCACCACATTCCACAGAAATACTACGCTGTGACACTGCCACAACGTCCAGCCCACAGAGAATACCGCTTCCACAGACAAAGCGATTGAGGAATCGCCGCTTATCGTTGCCATATTGCTGTTCTGTCAAAAAGTTCCCCACATTCAGAAGCTTTCCATTGTAATAATGATTTCGTGCAAAGGGATAATATTTCATATTGTTCAATTTGATAAACTCCTCTCGCTTA
>CAYXKI010000010.1:0-19606 GCA_964465095.1 uncultured Ruminococcus sp. | reverse complement strand
GCAATGCTTTCTGCGCGCGGAGAAGAGGGTGAGAAAAGCGACAGCTTTTCGAGGGAGAACGAACAAGACCGTTCTCCCTTTCTAGAGGTCACCTAAAAGCGTCCCCTTGAAAATGTTCCGGTGGAACATTTTCAACAAACCAAGCAAACTAAACTAAATTTTCATGTTATCGTGCAATCGCCGTCCACTTCTCCAGAATCTCTACCGGATAATAAGACAGCTTTGACTGACGCAGCCCCGGAAGCCCTAAATCTTCCTCTCGGTTCAGATAAGGGTACTCTTTTGCAAAATGCCCTGCAAATGCATTGGCAATGGCAGTGTAGGCACCATGATAGCGAATGTCCGCTTTCTCAATATGTACCCCAAAGGTGTCTTTGGAAATCGGCTCGCCGATGGAAAATGCCACAAGAGTTCCGTCCACTCGCAGCACACCGCCGGAGAGTTCCAAAGCGTCAAAATTGCTGAAAAACGTGTGAATGGCGTATTGTTCTACAACACTGGAAGCGTCGGTGTAGCCGCCTTTTTCGTTGTATGTTCCTGCGGCAAAGGCAATGCATTCTTCAAAATCCTCGTGGGTCATGGGGGAAAATACTGCCCCATAGCCGGAAAATTGTTTCAGGTGGTTGCGTTTTTTGTGATACTTCTTTCCCTGTAGGGCAATGAATTTCTTTGTGTCATAGAGATAATCCGACCCATCCCGGTTTAAGGTGTATCGGAACTTTTCGGGAAAAAGGCTTTCCAGAATCGCTTTTGTTTCCGCTGTCAGTCCGGTAATTACAAGAGGGTGGTTTCGGGCGTTAGAAAACGCCTCCATCTCTTTCACAAGCTTTTTCAGATCGCCTGTACCGGCAGGATAGACAAAATGGGGTGCACCATCTTCGGTGTCAAAGGAACAGAGCAGATAAAATCCGTCAACCTCTGCGACCTTTGTATCTGCACCACGGTGCCAGGCAAGGTTGTTGGCAAAGCAGTACTCACAGCTCCGAAAGTCCGAAGCTTTCAGCGCCACCTGTGCCCAGTTCCGATCTTCCAAGGTGATTTCCCGGAATGTTAGCATGAAAACGCCTCCTGGATTTCCTGAATCAGTCTGTCTCGGATTGTCTCAATGGGATAAAGGGTTTTGCCGTCAGAAACTTCAATCATGTGCCAACCAAGGGCTTTTCCAGCATATGCTGCTGCCTTGCTGCACTGTTTCAGATAGGCAAGGTCGGATTCGTGAATGTCTTTTTTGGAATCGTCTCCTGCATAGCGTTTGGAGAGGAGTTCTTGGGATAATTGCAAAGGGAGGGACAAAAACAGTACCAGATCCGGCTTGGGCAGTCCAAGCTTGTCATACTCATAGGAAGCCAGCCAGTCAAGATAACTGTCCCACTGTTCTTCCGGCAGCTTGCTCATCTGGTGAATGGCATTAGAGGTAGTATAGCGACTTGCAAGAATCCAGTCACCGCCCACATAGTTCTTTTCCCAATCCAACTTAAAGTTTGCATAGCGGTCAACTGCATAAAAGCTAGAGGCAGCATAGGCATTGACACCGCCGGGGGTGTCAGAAAATTCACCGCCGAGATACATCTTGACCAGAGTTGCGGAGGGCTTGTCGTACATGGGAAAGCTGATGGATTTTACCGATTTTCCGGCAGCAATCAGGGCATTTCCCACTTGTTCAAATTGGGTGGACTTTCCACAGCCGTCCAAGCCGTCCAGCACAATCAGCTTACCCTTTTTCATGACGCATCTCCTCAAATCGCTGCCGGACTTCTTTTGCCTTGCCACAACTCATTTTTCCCTCGGTACATCCGCCAAGGCAGCAGGACGGTCCTGCCGTTTTGAACAGAGAGGGGGCAACCTGACAGCAAAGTCGCAGCATTTCTGTTGCCACTGCACGAATTTCCCACTGTGCCCGATTGCAGCAGCGCAGGCGGAAAAAGTTTCGCAGGCTGCGTACATTCATGGTGAGAATCATTTTTGTTTCACAGGCATTGGGCAGCACATAGCGTGCATCCTCAATGGCTTTTTTCTCTGCCTTGTTCCGGGCAGACTTTTCTGATAGTCCTTGTGCCAGAAAATCCGGCAGATATTGCTGTTCCAGTGCATCTGCCAACTGGTTGTAGGCAGCGATAGATTGCGCCATTGCTGCTTCATAAGAGGCTTTCAGTGCAGGATTTTCTGCAATCGCCGGTGGCGTGATATAGACAAACTGATCCTGACGCACATAGCGTTGACTTTGCACAGAGTAGGATGCCAGACGATGTCGTGTAACCTGTGCCAGGAAAGAACGGGAGGCCCCCTCAATGCCAAAGGTAAAGGTTACATGTTCCACCGGGCTTTCGTGCCCGAATCCATCTAACATTTCCACAAATTGTTCTGCACGCTCCAGAGAAATCGACTCCCGGAGTTCTGCAACACCTGTGTCAGAATAGCAAAGCCTTGCAGCCGCCGCTACAGTCTGTTCCGGCTCAGGGGTATGCGCCAGCAAAACCACCTTCATCAAATCACGCTCCTTTTTGAATATAGCTACATTATAGCATGGAACCGTAAAAAAGTCAAATATTGAAAGTGCGTTGAATTCGCCCAAAATGTTCCACCGGAACATTTTGGGGGCTATGGTTTTCTGAGACATCCAGAAAGGGAGAGCGGTCTTGTTCGCTCTCCCTCGAAAAGCTGTCGCTTTTCTCACCCTCTTGTCCGTGCGCAGAAGTATGCGCTAGGAGAGTTTCGCTGTCTGCGGACAGCGACAAGGGCTTCTCGCCCTTGACCTCGGCAGCATTTTTGACAAAATTGCTGCACCAAAAAACTTTTATGCCTGTGGAAACTTGTCTTTGAGGTTTTACAGATTGCGAACCGGGAGGCTTTCCATATTACTACTTTTTACAGATTCCACTTTTCTTCTTAAGACTATTTCAATTTATCCGGCGTAAAATAAAGATACAATCCTACAATGGGGAGGAGTATGTATGAATATTTTGGTTGTAGAGGATGAGCTACAACTTGCAGATACCCTTGCGGAAATTTTGCGACGGAACAAATACAATGTGGATGCGGTTTTCGATGGGGAAGATGGATTGGAATATGCCCGGACGGGAATTTATGACTGCATTCTGTTGGATATTATGCTGCCGGTACGAAGCGGTCTGGAAATTGTCCGCCTGTTGCGACAGGAAAACAATGCAACGCCGATTATGCTGCTGACGGCAAAATCAGAGGTAGAGGACAAGATTCAGGGGCTGGACTGTGGGGCAGACGATTATCTCACAAAGCCCTTTTCCACAGGAGAACTTCTTGCCCGGATTCGTGCGTTGACCCGGCGAAAAGGAGAAGTCGAGGTGGATTTCCTCCGGTTTGAAGATCTGCGGTTGAATCGACAGACCTATGCCTTGATGCAAGGGGAAAACAGCGTGAAACTCAGCCTGAAAGAGTATCAGATTATGGAGATGCTGATGGCAAATCCGGGGCAGATTCTGCCCAAAGAACGCTTTATTGAAAAAATCTGGGGCTATGAAAGCGATGTGGAATATAACAACATCGAGGTCTATATCTCTTTCCTGCGGAAAAAGCTGACTGCCATTGAAGCAGAGGTACAAATTCGTACCGCAAGAAGCATCGGCTATTTCCTGGAGAAGAAATCATGATCCGCAAAGTACGGCGACAGTTTATTGTGATCACCATGTCTATGTTGACTTTGGTGCTATTGATTCCTTTGGTGGCACTGAATCTGATTACAGAGGCTGTACGCTATAACCAGACCCAGGAACTTCTGGAACAGATTGCCATCAGCGAGGTAACCTTGCAGGAGGAACAACAGCAACAGCAATTCCAACAGGGAGACCCCCCGGAGGAAAAACCTGCGGAAAAGCCCTTGGAGACCGCACAAGAGGCGATTGTCTCTACAACAGAGACTACATCTACCGTTACTTCTGAGACATCTGAAACCACAAAGTCGTCCGGTGTATCCCTTGGAGAAACCGATGCCGGGGCAGTGGTGACTACAACTGTAGTTACCACCCATAGAACCGTAAAAACAACGGCAAAAACTACCGTCAAAACAACTGCAAAAACTACAAAAGCTACCACCAAGACCACCCGAACAACAACAAAATCTACCCAGGCAACTACAAAAGCCACCCGGGCAACTACAAAACAAACCGTAGCACAGACCCAGACCCAGCCGGTTCAGACAAAGCCGGTACAGACCCAGCCCATAGAATCCGACCAGCCGGAGTACGGACCATATCCGGAAGTTCCGTGGTATGGATATGAGGACGAACCCTATTATTATGAGGCAGCCCCGACACTAAGCATGACTGTTTCCGGTTCGCTTTCCCGTGGAATTGTCTCCCGGGTGTCCGGACTTTCCGATAGCCGGGAAAGAAAAGACGCTCAGCCTTTCCGGAAAAGTGAAACCTCTGCCACCATCGACCATTTTCTCTGCTTTGCAGATGATGCCGGCACATTGGTGCGGATTGAGGGGGCAGAGGATTATGATTACACCGAAGAAGAGGGACAAGCCCTGTTGACGGCGGTGCTGAACACAGGGAAAACCGATGGGCGATATCAGAATCTCCAGTTTTTCCGAAAGGACTATTCCTCCGGTACCTTGGTGGTCTTTTCCGACAGAACTGCAGAACGGCAGCTTTTGCGACAGATTTTGTGGGTGAGTATTCTGGTGTTTTTGTTGATGGAGGGCGTTGTGTTGGTGCTTACCTTGTTCCTGACAAAACGTGCAATCAAGCCCATGCAGGACACCTTTGAACGGCAGCGAGAATTTATTTCCGATGCAGGGCACGAACTGAAAACCCCCTTGACCATTATTTCTGCCAATGCCGACATTTTGCAGGATGAAATCGGAGAGAATAAGTGGCTAAGCTATATCCAGTCCCAGACAGAACGGATGCGGATTCTTGTCACCGACATGATGGATCTGACAAAGCTTGAGATGAACGATCCCAAAAAGAATTTTGTAAACTTCTCTCTCTCTGCTGCTGTTTCCAGTGCTGCACTTCCCTTTGAAAGTCAGGCATTTGAACAGCACAAGACCCTTTTGTTGGAGATTCAGGATAATTTGCAATACAATGGCAATCCCGATCAGATCAAGCAACTTGTGGGGATTTTTATTGACAATGCCATGAAATACAGCGATCCCGAGGGAGAAATCCGGGTGACTTTGCAACAGAATCGGGAAAAGAAAACCCTAAAGATCTATAACACCGGAAAAGGCGTACCGGAGGAGGAAAAGGAAAAGATTTTCCAGCGGTTTTACCGCAGCGATGCCTCTCGTGCAAGAGCCACCGGTGGATATGGATTGGGCTTGTCTATTGCCCAGCGGATTGCAGAAACCCATAAGATTAAGATTCAGGTAGAATCTGAGTACGAACATTGGATTTGCTTTACCTTGACTTTATAAAAGGATAACCAAAAAAGACACCTTACAGAGAAAATTCCTGTAAGGTGTCTTTCTTTATGAGAACGAGTTTTTATTTTACCAACTGTTCCACAGCCGCCAACTTTGCGCTGCATACGAACACGTTCATTGCCATCTGGAGTTCCTCTTCTGTGGGGAACGTAGGAGAAATCCGGATGTTTTCATCCTCCGGGTCAATGCCGTGAGGGAAAGATGCTCCTGCACCGGTGAGCACAACGCCGGCTTCTTTACAGAGTTCTACAATCCGCTTTGCACAGCCTTTCTGATTAAAGGAAACAAAATAGCCGCCAACAGGCTTTGACCAGGTTGCAATGCCAAGGTTGCCAAGTTCCTTTTCCAGGGTGCGGATGACAATCTGGAACTTCGGTGCAATCAGTGCCTGGTGCTTCTTCATGTGTGCTACCAGATTTTCAAACTTGCCGTCGAAGAAACGGAGATGACGAAGCTGATTCATCTTGTCATAGCCGATTGTGGAGAATCCTAGTGCTTTTTTCAGGGAATTGATATTATTCAGACTTGCTGCAAGCATTGCCACACCGGAACCGGGGTGGGTGATCTTTGAAGTTGATGCGAAGAGATAGCAAATGTCCTCGTTTCCTACTTTCTTTGCCTCTTCCAAGAGATTTGCCTGTACCGGCGGATTGTCGGTGAGATGGTGTACACAGTAAGCATTATCCCAGAAAATCCGGAAGTCCTTTGCCTTAGGCTTCAGGGCAGCAAACCGCTTTACGGTTTCGTCGCTGTATACTACGCCACCGGGATTGGAGTACATGGGAACACACCAGATTGCCTTGATGGTGTCGTCCTCTGCCACAAGCTTTTCCACAAGATCCATATCCGGACCGTCTTCCAGCATGGGAACATTGACAAGTTCCATCCCTAAGAATTCGCTGACAGCAAAGTGTCTGTCATAGCCCGGTACAGGACACAGAACCTTTACCTTGTCATATTTTCCCCAGGGCTTGCTGCCAAGGACACCGTTTGTCATTGCCAAAGACATTGCCCAGTACATAATGTTCAGGCTGGAATTGCCGCAGACAATCAGTTCGTCTGTGGAAACCCCAAGCATCGGTGCAAAAAATTCCTTTGCCTCCGGCAGTCCGTCCAGACAGCCGTAATTGCGGCAATCCAGTCCGTTTGCTGCCTTGTAATCTGCCTCAGAAAGACAGGTGGTAATGCCGTTTGTCAGGTCAAGCTGTGCCGGCGCAGGCTTTCCTCTGGACATATCCAGCTTTAAGTTTTCAGCCTGGTATGCGGCATATTGCTTCTGACATTCTTCCCGGAAAGCACCCAGTGCTTCCGGACTCATTTCGCTTACTCTCATAATGCTTATCCGACCCAGGCAGCAGCCTGAGCCATACTCCTTTTCTCATTTTGATAAGGCACTGCACAATCTTTGTGCGGCGTTTCCATAACGTAATCCATTATAGCACATCTTTCTCTGGAGTACAAGTGTTCTCCAGAAAAAAACAAAAGGAAAATTTTTGACAACTTGTAACTTTTTTTGTGAGGTGTCGCCGAGAGCTATCCTTCTATTTCTGGTTTTCTTTCTTCCACTCCAGAAATTCCTCATATGTTCCTTGGCGGTCAATGCAGCCATCGGGGGTGATTTCGATGATCCGATTGGCAACGGTTTCCAGGATTTCGTGGTCGTGGGAGGAGAGGATGACAACGCCCTTGAAATTCACAAGACCGTTGTTTACCGCAGTAATACTCTCCAGATCCAGATGGTTTGTGGGTCTGTCCAGAAGCAGGACATTGGAGTGGAACAGCATCATTCTGGCGAACATACACCGCACCTTTTCTCCACCGGAGAGAACTTTTACCGGCTTGTAGATATCATCTCCGGAGAAAAGCATTCTCCCCAGAAAGCCTCGGAGGAATGTCTCCGTGTCGTCATTTGTGGAGTATTGGCGAATCCAGTTTAAGATAGAATCGTCGCAGTCGTTGAAATAGTCCGAGTTGTCTACCGGAAAATAAGAGGTAGAGGTGGAAACGCCCCATTTGAACGTTCCCTCGTCCGGGGTTTCCTCTTCCATGAGGATCTTATACAGCATGGTGATCGCCTGTTCGCTTTCGCCGATGATTGCCACCTTGTCGGTGCGTCCAAGGGTAAAGCTGACATTGTTTAAAAGTTTTACGCCGTCTACGGTTTTGGAGATGCCGTTTACCTGTAATACCTCTTTGCCAAGTTCCCGATCCATGTCAAATCCGATAAACGGATAGCGTCTGCTGGATGCCGGCAGTTCTTCTACTGTCAGATTGTCTAAGAGTTTCCGACGAGAGGTTGCCTGCTTGGACTTGGACTTGTTGGCAGAAAATCGTGCAATAAAGGTTTTCAGTTCTGCAATTTTGTCCTCGGTTTTCTTGTTCTGCTGCTTGATCAGTCGCTGCATCATCTGACTGGACTCGTACCAGAATTCATAGTTGCCCACATACATTTTGATTTTGGTATAGTCGATGTCCACAATGTGGGTGCAGACATCGTTGAGAAAATGACGGTCGTGGGAAACCACGATTACCGTTCCGAAATATTCCGACAAAAATTCCTCCAGCCACGCAATGGCTTCAATGTCCAAGTGGTTGGTCGGTTCGTCCATCAGAATAATATCCGGATTGCCGAAAAGTGCCTGTGCCAGGAGAACTTTCACCTTTTCGTTACCGGACAAATCTGCCATCTGTTCATATAGTAGCGATTCCGGCAGCCCAAGTCCTTGCAGCAGTTTTGAGGCGTTGGATTCTGCCTCCCAACCGTCCAGTTCTGCAAATTCTGCTTCCAGTTCTGACGCTAAGATTCCGTCTTCTTCCGTAAAGTCCTCTTTGGCATAAAGTGCGTCCTTTTGTTGCATAATCTCATAAAGCCGTTCATTTCCCATGATAATGGTGTCTAAGGCAGTATATGCATCATAGGCAAAGTGATCTTGCTTTAAAACGCTCATGCGGAGATTTTTCGGAATGGAAACTTCTCCGGTGGTTGGCTGTAATTGTCCGTTGAGGATTTTCAGAAAGGTAGACTTTCCTGCACCATTTGCCCCGATTACGCCATAGCAGTTGCCGGGGTTGAACTGTAGGTTGACATTCTTAAATAGGGTGTCGCCGCCGAATTGCAGGCTGACATTGGAAACTGTAATCATTTGCTTTCCTTTCGTAACGCATGGATAATTCGCTCTGTCATTTCCTCCGGAGAAACGCCTCCGGGAATGCTGTGGGATGCGTGGGCACGATATATCGAAGCACGCTTATGGAAGAGTTCCTCCAGTTCCTCCGGTGTGCTACGCTGTACAATGGGACGGTTGGTATCCCCTTTGATCCGTGCATAGCAAGTCTCAAAAGATTCGTCCAGAAGCACCACTGCCCCGTTTTCCCGGGCAAATGCTGCACTTTCCGGGTTCAGCATAGCGCCGCCGCCACAGGAAATTACCGCATTTTCTTTGCAGAGGGTGCGAATGGCACGTGCCTCTTGTTGGCGGAAGTAGGGCTCTCCCTCTTCTGCAAAAATCTCCGGAATGGATTTGCCCTCTTGTTCTACAAGATAGGCATCTGTATCAATCAGCGGCAGCCCCAGCTTTTTCGCCAGAAGCGTGCCGACAGTGGTCTTTCCGCAGCCCATAAAGCCGCATAGAAAAATGGTCATTTTTTTGCTCTCCTTTATTGAGACAACACTGCACAAAGAATATCGAATATCTGATAATTTTGCACGGTGTCGCCTTAAGAACTTATTCTAAAATATTTCGTCAAATACACTTTGTTGTTTCATTGCCCGGATCGGTTTGATGAAATTTCCGAACGCCACATGTGCCGGGTGTACCAGATACCGCTCCATTGTCTCTGTATTTTCAAACAAGAGTACCATGTGCAGCGCCGGATAGGGGCAATGTTCTCCCGGTGCACTGGTCTGAACCGACAGCTTGTAAATTTCCGGAATCTCTTCAGAAAGCTTTGCCGCACGAGTGGCAGCTTCCCGAACCGTGTCATCTGTTATCGTTTCCCGAAAAAAATGGGTGATAATCCGACAAACCATGGTCTGCCTCACTTTTCTGCATTCTGGGCATCAATGGTTTCTTCCATCTCCCGGATAATGTTGTCGATCTCTTCCTGGGTATAGCTGTCGCCGTTCCAGATTTCGTGGGCACGTACTGCCTGTAATACCAGCATTGCCGCACCGCCCTTGGCAGTTTTTCCCTGTGCCAGTGCTTTCCGCAGAAACAGGGTCTTGGTGGGGTTGTAGATTACGTCAAAGAAATAGTCTGCACCATCAATGAGTTCGTCGGGAACCGGACAAGCGTCTACCTTTGGGAACATTCCTACCGGAGAGGCGTTGATGATCACATCAAACTTTTCATGGAGTTGTGCCGTCAGGGCATAGCGTACCTTTGCCTGTGGTAGTTTCTCCCGGATTTCTGCCAGAAACGTCTTGACAAGTTCCTCGTCCTGGGGGATAATGCCGATGGTCAGATCTGCACCGCTGCGAAGTGCCTCTGTGGCAATCATTCTTCCGACACCGCCGCAACCAATCAGCAGTACCTTTCCGTCTATAGGATAATCTTTTACAGACATGGTAAAGCCGTCACAGTCGGTGTTATATCCGATCAGTTTGCCGTTTTCGTTCGCAACGCAGTTGACGGAATTGTACCGCTTTGCACTGTCGTCCAGACGGTCTGTCTGAGGGATGATCGCCATCTTGTGGGGAATGGTAATGTTAAAGCCGTTCAGTCCACGGAGAAAAGGCTCTTTTGTCTCCAACTCTTCCGGGGCAATGTCCGTCAGGGTATAGCTTGCTTCTCTGCCGGAGAGGGCGAAAAGCCGTTCATGAATAAAAGGGGACATAGAGTGTCCCAGAGGGTGTCCAATCAGGGTATATTGTTCCATTATGCAAAAACTCCTTCCAGTGTTGCTACATTCTCACAGTTCTTGGCAGTAACCCCTTTCAGTGTCTTTTTAACCAGACCGGTGAGGACATTTTTCGGTCCGAATTCCACAAAGGTGTCAATACCGTTTGCCTGCATTGCTGCCAGTTCTTCTGTGAACCGTACCGGGGAAACGATGTGGGCTGCAAGGGCAGAGGGCATATCCGAGAAATCTTCCCGTACTGTGCCAAGGACGTTGGAGTAGAAAGGCACAGTGGGAGTCCGGAATGTCACGTCCTTGACAGCCTCATAAAAGCTGTCTGCTGCGGGCTGCATCAGCTTGGTGTGGAAAGCACTTGCAACAGCAAGGGGAACGGCTCTGGCTTTCAACGCAGCGCAGGCAGCCGATGCACGTTCTACCGCATCCTTGTCTCCGGCGATTACCGTCTGGACACTGGAGTTATAGTTGGCAGGGACAACATAGCCCTCTGTCTCCTCACAGATCCGCTCTACTTCTGTAGGTGCAAGCTTTAAAATCGCACACATTGCTCCGTCTGCGGCATTGGCTGCTGCCTCCATGGCTGCGGCACGGGCTTTGATCACACGAAAGCCCTCTTCTAAAGTGAGCATCCCGGAAGCCACCATCGCGGCATATTCTCCCAGAGAGTGCCCGGCAACTGCATTAAAGGTGAAGCCCTTTTTCTTGGCTGCTTCTAAGCAGACCAGAGAGGTTGCCATAATTGCCGGCTGGGCATAAATGGTTTTGCCGAGGACACTGCTGTCGGCGTTGTCAATGATATCGTACAGGTCAAACCCCAACACTGCCGAGGCGGTGTCATAGATGGCTTTCAGAGAGGGATCCTGTGCCACAAGATCCAGTCCCATCTTCTCATATTGAGAACCCTGTCCGGAAAAAAGTGCAATTGTTGCCATATATCTCGTTCCTTTCGTCTTGGTTTTATACAAAATTGTACAAAACTACAGCTTGAAATTTGTGCAAAAAATAGTATTTTTTCCAACTGCGATTGAAAAACCACCGGGAAACATTGCAAAATGCGTAAAAATATTTTATAATAGAGAGTGTATCCTGTGATTGCAGGGAATCTATTTCTTACAGGGACGTGCCCAAACCTCTGTCTGTGGCACGCTGCCCTTATTATCATAACACAAAATAAGGAAAGTGACAAGAGGAACGGAGGAATTTTTTACATGGGTATTCATGTATTAGGAACAGGCAGCTATACGCCTGCGTTTCAGGTAACCAACGAGGACATGGCAAAAATCGTCGAAACCAATGATGAGTGGATCCGGACACGAACCGGAATCGGCACACGGCATATCTCAGATGGAGAACCCACCTGGTATATGGGGGCACAGGCTGCAAAGCGTGCCATTGAGGCTGCCGGGATTGATCCCACAGAATTGAGCCTTTTGATCGACACCACCATTACACCGGAGTATTGCACCCCGTCGATGTCTTGCATTATTCAGCGAGAGGTCGGTGCAGTCAATGCCGCTTGCTTTGATATGAATGCAGCATGTTCCGGTTTTGTTTATGCAATGGATGTTGCACACCGGTTTCTGAAAGCAGATCCGACTACCCGGTATGCACTGGTTGTGGCAAATGAGAGCCTGTCCAAGATTACCAATTACAGCGATCGTTCCTCCTGTATTCTTTTCGGAGATGGTGCGGCAGCCGCTGTCATTGAATATGACGAGAACGCACTGTACACAAGCCATCTTGGGGCAGACGGCACAGGGGCAAAGTATCTCTATGCCCACAGTGCACTGCCAACTTCTCCTTTTGTAAAACCGGAACGGTTTGCCCAGTACGATGACGGAATTGGTGCACCGCCGGAGGGAGCGCAGTGGGCACACACTATGCTTCAGGACGGCAGAGAAGTGTATAAGTTTGCAACCCACGCTCTGGCAAAAGCAGCAAAGGCAGCCGCAGAGAAGATTGACTTTAATCTGGACGATCTGGATAAGATTGTGCCCCATCAGGCAAATATGCGGATTATCGAAACCGCAATGAAATATCTGAAACAGCCTATGGAAAAGGTGATTACCAACATCGAATTCCACGGCAACACCTCCAGTGCTTCTATTCCCATTGCTTTTGACGAGGCAATCCGGGAGGGGAAGATTCAGCGTGGCGACAAAGTCTGCTTAGTCGGCTTCGGCGCAGGCTTGACTTATGCAGCATTGATTATGGAATATTAAAGGCGACACTGTACAAACAAAAGTTTAATATGAAAAGTTTAATATGAAAGGAAGCGTAGTATGGAAACCAGAATTACAAAGCTGCTTGGTAGCAAATACCCTATGATACAGGGCGGTATGGCATGGGTTGCAGAGAGCACCCTGGCATCCGCAGTTTCAAACGCAGGCGCAGTCGGTCTGATTGCAGGAGGAAGCGCCCCCATTGACTACTTGCGGGAGGAAATCCGGAAGTGCAAGGCAGCAACTGACAAGCCTTTCGGCGTAAATATTATGCTGATGAGCCCCAATGCCGATGATCTGGCGCAGCTTGTCATTGAAGAGCAAGTGCCTATTGTTACTACCGGCGCAGGCAATCCGGGAAAATATATGGAGGCATGGAAAAATGCCGGCATTCGTGTAATTCCGGTTGTTCCCTCCGTTGCATTGGCAAAGCGGATGGAGCGTGCCGGTGCAGATGCACTTGTTGCAGAGGGTACAGAGTCCGGCGGTCACATTGGGATGAACACCACAATGTGCCTTGTTCCCCAG
Organism: uncultured Ruminococcus sp.; assembly: GCA_964465095.1. GTDB lineage: Bacteria > Bacillota > Clostridia > Oscillospirales > Ruminococcaceae > Ruminococcus_C. The sequence continues at coordinate 6,592 of CAYXKI010000010.1, read as the reverse complement.
GTTGTAGACGCAGTTGATATTCCGGTAATTGCAGCCGGTGGTATCGCAGACGGCAGAGGAATTGCCGCAGCCTTTATGCTTGGAGCAGAGGGCGTACAGCTTGGCACACGGTTCTTGGCAACAGAAGAGTGCCAGATTCACGACAAGTATAAGGAATTGGTTGTCAAGGCAAAGGATACGGATAACCAGATTACCGGATTCTATTCCGGCAGTCCTTGCAGAGGTATCAAGACCAAGTACACCAAAAAGCTTCAGGCAATGGAAAAGAGTGCCTGTCCGCCGGAGGATTTCGAGGCAATGACTGTTGGCTCTCTCCGGAAAGCGGTGGTAGACGGCAATGTAGACGAGGGCTCGTTCCTCTGCGGTCTGATTGCCGGTATGGTAAATGATATTAAACCTTGCAAGGACGTTATCGAAGAAATGTGGCAGCAGGCAGAAGCACTGCTTGGAAAATAAAGGAGAGAAAATAGCATGGCAACAGCACTTATTACCGGCGCATCTCAGGGCATTGGCGCTTGTATTGCGCAGAGATTGGCAAAAGACGGATACAACATTGCAATTAACCACTTCCCAAGCGATTCTGACAAGGCAAATGCAGAATCTGTTGCAGAGCAGTGCAGAGCGTTTGGGGTAGAGGCAGAACTTTTCCCGGCAAATGTGGCAGATTATGCCCAGTGCGAGGAGATGACCAAGGCAGTCAAGGCACGGTTTGGTTCCATTGATGCACTGGTCAACAATGCAGGAATCACCAAGGATGGCTTGATGGTGCGGATGTCTGAGGAACAGTACGACGCAGTAATTGCTGTCAACCAGAAGAGCGTGTTCAACATGATGAAGCTTGTAGGGGCAGTGATGATGCGCCAGAGAAGCGGCAGAATCGTCAGCCTCGCCTCTGTTGCAGGTCTGTACGGCAATCCGGGACAGATTAACTATTCTGCTTCCAAGGCAGCAATTATCGGCATGACAAAAACCGTGGCAAAGGAACTTGGGGCAAGAGGTGTTACTGTAAACGCAGTTGCACCGGGCTTTATCAAGACCCCCATGACAGATGCCCTGACAGAAGAACAGCGGAACAAGATGCTGGAACTGGTTGCAATGAAGCGGTATGCAGAGCCCTCTGAGGTAGCAAGTGTTGTTTCCTTCCTTTGTTCTGATGATGCAAGCTATGTAACCGGACAGACGATTGAGATTTCCGGCGGACTGATGATGTAATAGGAGAATGGTATGAGCAGAAGAGTTGTAATTACTGGTATGGGTACCGTCAATCCTTTGGGCAGTAACTTAGAGAAGTTCTGGGAAAATGTGAAAAAGGGTACTCTTGGCATTTCAAAGATTGATGCATTTGATACGACAGAAGTAGAAGTCAGCGTGGCAGGCATTGTCCGGGACTTTGAACCCACAGACTATTTTGATCGGAAGCAGCTTCGGCATATGGAGCGGTTTACCCAGTTTGCTGTGGCATCCGCTGTACAGGCAATGGAAGATTGCGGCAGCGATCTGAAAGATCTGGATATGTACCGGGTGGGTGTCATTATCGGCTGCGGTATCGGTGGTCTGGAAATGACACAGAAAGAACACCAGAAATATCTGGAAAAAGGTCCGAACCGGATTTCTCCTTTCTTTGTGCCGATGATGATTTCCAATATGGCAGCCGGCGAGGTTTCCATGCGTACGGGATTCCGTGGAGATAATTTCTGCACTGTAACCGCTTGCGCTTCCTCTACCCACGCCATTGGTGAGGCATTCCGCAAGGTCAAGGATGGCTATCTGGATGCTTGCGTCTGCGGTGGTACAGAGTCTACTGTAACCGAGTTTACACTGGGTGGCTTTAAGACCATGAAAGCACTGACCAAGGAATCTGACCCTGCAAAGGCATCTACACCATTTGATCTGAACCGGAGCGGTTTCGTTCTGGGTGAGGGCAGCGGTATTCTGGTGCTGGAGGAATATGAGCATGCCAAGGCAAGAGGCGCAAAAATTTATGCAGAACTTGCAGGCTATGGCGCAACCGGTGATGCATATCATATGACTGCACCGTCTCCGGAGTGTGAAGCATCTGCAAGAGCCATGGTGAACGCTTATACAGAAGCCGGTCTGAAGCCGGAGGAAATCACCTATATCAATGCCCACGGTACTTCTACCGGATTGAATGACAAATATGAAACCACTGCTATTAAAAAGGCACTGGGCGAGGAAAACGCACGAAAGGTGAAGATCAACTCCACAAAGTCCATGACCGGACATATGCTGGGTGGTACCGGTGCAGTAGAAGCCATTGTTTCTGCCCTGTCCATTCAGAATGACTTTATTCACCAGACCATTGGTTTTACTACACCGGATCCGGAGTGCGATCTGGATTACTGCGTAGATGGACCGGTAGAAATGCCGGTAACTGCTGTGCTTTCCAATTCTCTGGGCTTTGGTGGGCACAATGCAACACTTTGCTTTAAAAAGTGCGTAGACTAAGGAGAATCTGATAAGATGAGCGAGAAAATATACAACATGGTAGATCTGGAAACCATTGAAAAGCTTGCAGATCTGGTGTCTGAGAAACATCTGGAGGAAATCACCATTGCAGATGGGGAAAAGACCATTACGGTAAAGGGCAAAAAGTGTCCGCCCCCTCCACCAAGAGAGGGAATGCCCCCAATGGGGATGCCGCCTATGGGGATGCCTCCTGTGAATGCCCCGGTTGGTGCACCTGCACCGGCTGCGACCCCGGCTGCTACCCTGGCAGCCCCGGCAGCATCTTCCACAGGAAAGGCAATCAAATCGCCGATTGTGGGCACATTCTATTCTGCCCCGTCTCCGGATCAGCCGCCTTTTGTAAAGGTGGGAGATACCGTGAAAAAGGGCGACGTGGTACTGATTATTGAGTCTATGAAGCTGATGAACGAAGTAACCAGTGACATTGACGGCGTAGTACAGGAAATTCTGGTGAAAAACGGCGATGCGGTGGAATATGACCAGCCGCTGATCATTCTTTCATAAAGGAGAGGCAGACATGGCAGAAGTATTATTGACCCAGGAACAGATCAAAGAAATTATCCCCCACCGTGATCCGTTTCTGCTGATTGATGAAGTATTGGAAATGGAAGTGGGCAAGCGTGTGGTTGCTCGGAAATATATTAAGGCAGAGGATTTCTGGTTCAAGGGACACTTTCCGGAAAAGCCTGTTACGCCGGGTGTGCTGATGATTGAGATGTTGGCACAGGCAGGGGCAGTCTGCATTTTGTCTCAGCCGGAATTCAAGGGGAAAATCGCCCTTTTCGCCGGGATTGACAAGGCAAAGTTCCGCAGACAGGTTGTCCCCGGCGATGTGCTGGATCTCTCTGTAGAAATCATTGCCCAGCGTGGTCCCATGGGTGTGGGAAAGGCAGAAGCCACAGTAGACGGCAAGCGTGCTGTTAGCTGTGAAATCAAGTTTGCGGTAGAGCAGTAAGGCGGCAATATGTTTAAAAAGGTTTTAATTGCAAACCGTGGAGAAATTGCGGTGCGGATTATCCGGGCGTGCAGAGAGGCAAACTTACAGTGCGTCACCGTGTACTCCACTGCGGATCGCCAGGCACTTCATGCAGAAATTGCAGATGAATCGGTCTGCATCGGACCGGCAGCAGTGGACAAAAGCTATCTGAATATGGATGCACTGATCCAGGCTTGCCTGAATACCGGCGCAGAAGCCCTGCACCCCGGCTTTGGCTTTTTGTCGGAGAGTGCGGAATTTGCAAAACGCTGCGAGGAAAACGGAATTACCTTTATCGGACCGTCCCCGGATTCCATCTCTATGCTTGGAGATAAGGCACGGGCAAAGGAAACAATGAAAGCCGCAGGAGTTCCTGTTGTCCCCGGTTCTGATGGTGCAATCCGTTCTCTGGAAGAGGCAAAAGCCATTGCAAAGGAAATCGGCTATCCGGTTCTGGTAAAAGCCTCCGCAGGAGGCGGTGGTCGTGGAATCCGCAGAGTGGATACCGAGGAACAACTGGAAGAACAGATGCTGGTGGCAAAGGAAGAAGCCAAGAAATTCTTCGGCAACGACGAGGTTTATCTGGAAAAACTGATTGTAGGACCGCACCATGTGGAAATTCAGATTATTGCAGATAAAATGGGAAATACCGTGGCACTTGGAGAACGGGATTGTAGTATGCAACGCCGGAATCAGAAAGTGTTGGAGGAAAGTCCAAGCCCTCTGATGACACCGCAGCTACGAGAAAAGATGCAGGAGGCAGCCGTCCGTGCTGCCAAAGCCTGTGGCTATTACAATGCCGGAACCATTGAGTTTTTGGTAGACGATGACCGGAACTTCTACTTTATGGAGATGAACACCAGAATCCAGGTGGAACACCCTGTTACAGAGTGGGTTACCGGGGTGGATCTGGTACAGACCCAGCTTCTGGTTGCACAGGGGATGCCTCTTCCCTTTACACAAGAGGAGATTCAGGTAAGAGGGCACGCCATTGAGTGCCGGATCAATGCAGAAAATCCGGAACAGGATTTCAGACCCTCTCCGGGAACAATTCGTTCTCTGCATATCCCCGGCGGTCCCGGTGTCCGTGTGGACAGCGCTGTATATCAGGGCTATACCATTCCGCCCTACTATGATTCCATGATCGCCAAGCTGATTGTTCATGCCCCGACACGACACGAGGCAATTATGAAGATGCGCTGGGCGTTGTCGGAATTTATTGTAGATGGGATCGACTCCAACATTGACTTCCAGCTTCGACTGATCAAAAACAAGGCGTTCGAAGCCGGCACATATGACAATACATTTCTGGAGAAGTTTCTCCGGGAACAGAAAAAGTAAGGTGAGAAAAACCTATGGCGCTAGAGGAATTATTTAAAAATGTAACCAAGCGGTTCAATGACGATACGCCGGACGAACCGACCTTTAAATGCCCACGTTGCCAGCAGGCTGTACCGGAGAGTCGGTTTCAGGAGCGAAATAAGGTCTGCCCCAATTGTAACTATCACGCACGCCTTACGGCAAATGAACGGCTGCGATTGACGGTGGATAAGGGCTCTTTTGTGGAATATGATGCAGATATGTGCAGCGTCGACCCTCTGACTTTCCCCGGCTATGCCAATAAGGTAGAGTCCTTGCAGACCATTACCGGGTTAAAAGATGCGGTAATCACCGGAGAGTGCACGATCAAGGGCTCTCGTACCGTGTTGATTGTCATGGATTCTCATTTTATGATGGCATCCATGGGCAGCGTTGTCGGCGAAAAAATTACACGTGCTTTTGAAACTGCAACAGAAAAGGGCTTGCCGGTTGTTGCATTTACTGCTTCCGGCGGTGCGAGAATGCAGGAGGGAATCTTGTCCCTGATGCAGATGGCAAAGACCTCCGGCGCAGTGGCAAAGCACAGCGAAGCAGGACTGCTTTATCTGACGGTAATGACTGACCCCACCACCGGTGGTGTCACCGCTTCTTTTGCCTCGCTGGGAGATATTATCTTAGCAGAGCCAAAGGTGCTGATCGGATTTGCCGGCAGACGTGTCATTGAGGGCACAATTCGCCAAAGACTCCCTGACAATTTCCAACTTGCGGAATTTTTGCAGGAAAAGGGCTTTGTGGATATGATTGTGGAACGAAAGAGTATGCGCAGCGTTCTGTCACATCTGTTAAAGCTGCATGGCTATGAAAAGGAAAACGGGTAAAGGAGGAGCAGTATATGGCACAAGAGCAAAAGCCGAAGCGCAGCGCATGGGAACGGCAACTGCTGATCCGGGATAAAAACCGCCCGACTGTCCGGGATTATATTCCCCGGATTTTCACAGATTTCTATGAATTGCACGGGGATCGTGGCTATGGCGATGATGGCGCAATTATTGGCGGAATCGGTCGATTAAACGGCACACCAGTGACAATTCTCGCCCAGGTAAAGGGAAGAAATCTGAAAGAGAACAAAGAGTCCAACTTTGCAATGCCCCATCCGGAGGGCTATCGTAAGGCACTGCGCCTTGCACATCAGGCGGAGAAGTTTCACCGCCCTATTGTGTGTCTGATTGATACTCCCGGTGCATTCTGTGGCGTAGAGGCAGAGGAGCGTGGACAGGGAGAAGCCATTGCCAGAAATATGATGGAGTTTATGACATTGCGTACCCCCATTGTTTCTGTGGTGCTTGGAGAAGCCGGTAGTGGTGGCGCATTGGCACTGGGTGTCTGCGATGAACTTGCGATGCTGGAGAATGCGTTGTACTCTGTTATCTCTCCCAGAGGGGCAGCTTCTATTTTATGGAAAGATGCCTCCAGAGAGCAGGAAGCTTGCGAGGTAATGCAGATCACAGCGGAGGATATGTTGCGTTTTGGGGTGGCAGAAGCTGTCATTTCAGAGCCTCCCGGCGGTGCTCAGGACGATATAGACAAAATTTCGGAAAATCTGAAAGAATATTTGGTAAAAACGATAACAGAAAAATCTCAAAAAGATATTGACGTTTTGCAAAAAGAACGGTATACTAAGTTTAGGAAAATAGGCGAGTTTGCGGAAAGCGAAAAAGTCGACTGATTTTTAGGGCGACACCGCACAAGACCCAGCGTCAGATACGCCGTCAGATTTTTTGTCAGATGAAACAAAAAGCGGAGTGCATA
>CAYXKI010000009.1:0-20281 GCA_964465095.1 uncultured Ruminococcus sp. | reverse complement strand
CTTGACCTCGGCAGCATTTTCGAGAAATTGCTGCACCAAAAAGCTTCTATGTCTGTGATAACTTGACTTTCACAGCAAAAAGCCCATCCGCTCTTTTCGAGGGATGGGCTTATAAATTCAATTCTATTCCTTTTTACTCAGAGGGCAAGCTATTGATCAAAGCAACCAAGAAGCGCATCAACACAACAGAGTCGCTTGCGTTTGTTTCGCCATCTGCATTGACATCTGCGTTGAGTTTTGCCTGATCTCCAAGAGAAACCACATCGGCAACTGCCTTGTTCAGCAGAACCTGATCGCTGATACTTACATTACCGTCCAGGTTTACATCGCCGTACAAAAGCTTTTGTGTACCGGATGCTGCGGTTGTGGTGTCACCGCTGCCGGTATCGCTTGCAGAAGTGGAAGTGCTGGTAGTTGTTGTGGTGGATTCTGTTGTGCCTGTTGCTACCGGCGGTGTTGTGGTTGTTTCAGCACTTGAACCGCCATCCAATGCAACAAAAGGAATGTTGTTTGCCTCCGCATAGCTTTCTGCTGCGGAACCAGTGTATCCGGAGATGGTAACAACATTGTTCTGGGACAAGGTGTCGTTGATAATGTTGTATCCAAATGCACCGCCACTAATTGTGCCGACACTTTCCGGAATTGTGACATTTTCCAGAGAAGTACAATTGACAAATGCATTTTTGCCGATTGTCTGTAAATTTGCAGACAGGGTAACGTCTGTCAGAGAAGTACAGTTCCCAAAAGTGTACTGTCCAAGGGAAGTGATGTTATCCGGCAAAGTTACCTCTTCCAGACTCTTGCAACGATAGAACATATAGTTGTCCAACTTGGTAAGACCGGAACCGATTGTAACGGATTTCAGATTGGTATCGTTGTAGAATACCCATTTTCCTGCGGATGTAACAGAATCGCTGATTACAACAGAAGCAAGGTTGGTACATTCTGCAAAGCTGCTCTCTCCCAGTGTGGTAACAGTATCCGGAATCACAAGATCTACCAGAGAAGTACAGCCATAGAAAGAAGAGTTGCCGATTTTTGTAATACCGCTGCCAAAGTCAATATCCGACAGGCTCGCACAACGGTAAAATGCGTTATCACCAACCACGCTCAGGGAATCCGGGAACTGGATGCTTTCCAGAGAAGAACAAGCATAGAAACAGATTTCTCCCAGTTCTTCCAAATTGCTTGGCAGAGTGACGGATTTCAGATTGGAACAGTATGCAAATACGCCGGACTTAATAGAAGTTACGCTGTCCGGAATTACAATGCTTTCCAGTCCACAATAAGCAAAGGTGTCTTTCCGGATGGAAGTCAGGCTGTTAGAAAGCTGAATGGATTTCATATTCTGACAGTGACTGAATGCACCGCTTGCAATGTTGGTAATGGAATCCGGCAGGACAATTGATGACAGTCCGGAATAGCTAAAGGCATCTGCCAGAATTCGTGTTACAGAGGATTCCGGGAAGTTCACGGTCTCTAAGCTTGTGCAGCCAAAGAATGCATCTGCACCGATCGCCTCTACGCCTTCTTCCAGAGTAACTTCTTTCAGGCTTGTGCAATTTGCAAACATGGAAGTACCAACGGAGGAGAGTGCACCGGGAATGGTGACGCTTTCCAGAGAAGTACAGTAGTCAAAGACTTCATCGCCGACAAAATACAAGCTTGCAGGAAGTGTTACAGAGGTCAGACCATAGCACATACTAAATGCATCTGCATTCAGAGAAGCGACAGAATCCGGAAGCACCAATTCTGTCAGTCCGGTACATCCGCAGAATGCACTGGCACCGATGCCGATCAGAGAATCCGGGAAGGTTACAGAAGTGAGGTTCTCGTTGCCCATAAATGCCTCGGCAGCAATGAATGTAACAGGATACTCGGTTGCGTCCCCGTCTTCGTCGTAAATTGCAACAGTATCAGGAATTACAAGGTCTGTGACATCCGATGCACATCCGGTAATGTGTGCTTTTTTTGCAACAATTTTAAAGGTCAGAAGCCCGTCCTCGGTTTCATAATCTCCCACCGTGCGGATGGTGTCCTCGTCTGCAACTTCCGGTAGGTCGGTTGTTGCGATGCCACTGAGTTCGCTTGCCAGTCTGGCTTCTACCTCTTCTTCCGGAAGCGGTTCTTCCAGAACAGGCGTTTCAACGGTTGTCGTTGTATTTTCTACAGGTTCTGATGTAGCATAAGCTGTGCCAATACAGTTTGGAACAAGTGTCGTTGCTGCAATCAGACCTGCAACTACTTTTTTCCATGTCAATTTCATATTTGAAATAGCCCCTCTCGATTGATTGGTAAGGTATGGTTCGCAAGCAGTTTCTCGAAACCGCTGCATACTTCTTATATTATAATTGCTTTTCTCCCACTTGTCAATACCTTTTTTGTAAAAAATGACGATTTTCATATGAAAATACAGCTTTTTTCAACAGTGTAAAATTTTGGGACAAAACAATGTACACATTTCTACGAACCGCACCGCATTTCTTCACGATTCAGTTATGGACAATTTAACCAAACTATGCTATACTATAAGATAGATAATAAATTCTTACAAGCATCGCAACAGCCTGCACAGTTTTTTTGAAAAAAGGCTTGTTTTGGTAAAAGAGGGGATGAATTGTGAAAAGAACAAAATGGCAGCCGAGACGGCTTTTCAGTCTGGTACTTGTTCCTGTATTTCTTGGAAATACGCTTTCTTTTTCCGCATTTGCCCAGGAGGAAGAAGAGGCAGAAACGGATTTTTCTTTGTTTTTTTCAGATGAAGCACTGCGTAGTGCAATTCTGGAACAGTTTGACACCGCACCGCAAGATGGGATTCTTGGGTCTGCGGAGTTTTTGACAATGTACGAAACGACAACTCTTGATCTCTCCGGTCTTGGCATTCAGGATCTTGGTGGAATCGCCTTGTTTTCTTCTTTGGAATCTCTGGATTGTTCCGGAAACGAGTTAACAAGCGCTTCTCTGATTGGTCTTTCGAAGTTGCAAACCCTTGATTGCAGCGAAAATCCTGCGCTTCAGACGCTTTCTCTGGAAGAGGATACACAGCTTGTGGATCTGGACATTTCCGGATGTGCCTTTGAAACCGTTCCCGTGGAGGATACTACAGCACTGACCAAGTTGAATTGTCGTGGAAATCAATTGACCACATTGGATTTGTCCGGGGCTTCTGCACTGCTTACCTTGGACTGTTCCGGCAATCAGTTGACGACACTGACGCTTCCGGAGTCTTCTGTCTTGTCTGAACTGGATTGTTCTGACAATCAGCTATCGCAGTTGCAACTTACAGGACAAAAGGCACTTTCTAAGCTGGATTGCAGCGAAAATCAGCTTGTTTCCCTGGATGTCGCAGCAATTGATGTACTAGAAGAACTTCAGGCAGAGAACAATCAGCGAGAAATCGTGCTGTCCTATTCTGCCGGTGGCACGTATTCCTACGATTTGCAGCAATTGGACGCCCTTGATCCTTCTCGTATTGTTGCGGATTCTCTGGAAAATGGGACGCTGAGCGAGGATGGTACGACACTGGAAATTGCCGATGTCACCGAACCGGTGAAGTACGCTTATCAGATTAACCCCAACGATTTTGGAAAAACCGTTTCCTTTACACTGCTTCCCACTGTGGATACAACGGAATATGTAAAACTCTGCGAAGAAAATTTCCCGGACGAAGCGTTTCGCACGGCTTTGGCAGCATATGACACAAATGAAGATGGCTGGTTTAGTCAGGCAGAATTGGAAGCAGTAACAGAATTGGATCTGCATGGTCTGGAAATCAAAGATCTGACAGGAATCGGGCGTTTTTATTGCCTGAAAAGTCTGGACTGTTCGTCGAATCTGTTAAAGACACTGGATCTGACCGGCTTGACAGAGTTGCAAACCTTGCACTGTGAGGGAAACGCCCTTGTTTCTCTGGATTTCGCAGACACCAAGCTTGTAGCAACAGGGGACTATTCTGTTGCGGAGAATGCTAGTACCATTGCGGTAGATGTAAACGGAAATGCCGATTTGACACAGTTGCCGGAAGATTTTGACTGGGATCGTGTTGCTTTGGACAGCTTGCAAAATGCCACCTATGAAAATGGCATTCTGAATGTTCCGGATGCGTCTGCCGTGGTGACCTATGACTATTATCTGGATGCAGAAAAGACCTGCACAGGGACGTTTACCTTGACAGTGGAAGAGATAACGCTGCTTGTGGACAGCACCTTTTTCCCGGATGCCAGATTCCGAAATGCAATCTCTTCTTATGATACAAACCAGGATGGCATCCTCTCCAGGGCAGAGGTTCAGGCGGTGACAGAATTGGATCTCACTTCTTGTTCCATACAAAATCTGACAGGAATCCAGTATTTTACCGCACTGGAAACCCTGTCTTGTGGGGAAAATCGTCTGACTTCTCTGGATCTTTCTGCCCTGTTACAACTGAAAACTCTGAATTGTTCCGGCAATCTGGTATCCTCCAGTTTCTCTATACAATTGCCCCTTTCCGGAAATCTGGAGACGCTGAATTGCATGGGAAGCAAAATAAAGGAACTGGATTTATCACAGCAAACAGGACTTCTTACCGTAGAAGTTTCTCAGAACTCCATCAAAGAATTGGATCTTAGAAATGCAACCAATCTGACTTCTTTGAACTGTATCTATAATCAACTGCAAACGATACAGATCAGTGGGCTTTCTTCTCTGGAAGAGTTGCAATGTTCTCAGAACAGTCTGACACAACTGGATCTTACAGGGCTTTCTTCCTTGAAAAAATTATATTGTGCCTCCAATCAGTTGACAGCGTTGGAACTGAAAGACTGTGTGGTACTGTCGGACTTGAACTGTTCAACCAACGCTTTGACACAGTTGGATTTGTCCTATAATACGCAGCTAAAGCGTGTTCGGGCGTTGAATAATCAGCTTACTTCACTGGATACTACCAATTGTACAGAATTGGAGCATTCTGCGGTGACTTGCACGAAAAATCGTTACACCGCATCTCTGGATGCTTTGGGACGGATTCGGGTTTCAGACTTGCCCGGTACTTTTTCGATGGATCGTGTGGCAAACCTTACAAATGCCACAGCAGATGACAAGAGCCTTTACCCCATAGACCCGGAAAAAGAAATCACCTATACCTATTATACAGTAGAGGGCGATAGCACAAGCGGTGTGACCTTTACCATTGTGCCTACTGCCTATCTTGGCGGTGGAATTGCCATTGATTCCACGAATTTCCCGGATGAAAAATTCCGTGAATTTGTGGCAGAAAATTATGATTTGCCGGAAAGCGGCATTGACAAAGAAACCGGGGAAGAATTTGTAATCGAACCGGACGGCATTCTTTCCGAAGAGGAACTTGCACAGGTAACGGAGATGGATGTTCGGGAAAAAGGTATTTCCGACTTGACCGGAATTGAGTATTTTACCGCTTTGGAAACGCTTTTCTGCGGAAAAAATACACTGGACAGCTTAACCCTTACTTCTCTGACGGCACTTACTACACTGGATTGTAGCGAAAATCAGATTCAAACGCTATATCTCCCCACCACTGACAGCCTGACGACACTTTTGTGTCAAGACAATCAGCTAACCACGATCAATTTGGAGGGACTTTCGAATCTGGAAACGCTGAATGTAACCGAAAACGCACTTACTACTTTGGATCTTACAGGAAAAACCGCTCTTGTTGCTTTGCATTGTGCCGGAAATCAAATTGACGCATTGGATTTTTCGGATTGCACCGGACTTACTACATTGGATTGCGCAGATAACGCCCTTAAATCCTTAGATGTTTCCGCTTTGAAAGCACTGACCACTTTGTCTTGTGGGAACAATTTCCTTTGTGCTTTGGATGTCACGGGCTTGCCCTCTTTAACACAGCTTTCTGCGGAGGACAACCGGGCAGAGATTCCCCTGAATGCAAGTCAGAAGCTAGACCTTACCAAAGTGGCAGATTGCTTTGATTCCATACGTGCCACCGATTGGAGTGGCGGTAGTGTATCCGGGACGAGTCTTTTTTGGACAGATCGTACTGCCCCGGTGACTTTTGTATATCAGGTGGATAAGAATAATCCGGAAATGACCGTGCAATTTACTTGGGTGGCAACAGAGACAGAGGAAGAAGCAATTGCCATTGATGCAGAAACTTTCCCGGATGAAAATTTCCGCAGCTATATAAGCGAGAATCTGGACAAGAACCAAAACGGTTTGTTAGAACTGTCAGAGCAACAGGATACGGAGGAAATTCAGGTTTCCGGACTTGCAATCGAAGATCTGACAGGCATAGGGTATTTCGTCAAGTTAAAGCAACTTGATTGTAGCGACAATGCACTTGCTTATCTGCCACAGCTTCCTGCGACATTGGAACATCTGGATTGTAGTGGAAATCAGCTATTGACTCTGTCGGTTTCTGACTTGACGGAACTTGTTTCCCTGAATTGCGCAGAAAATCAGTTGGATTATTTGGACGTTTCCGCTCTGGAATCCTTGGAAGCTCTTTCCTGTAGCGAAAATTATATTTCGAAATTGGATTTGGGAGAAAATACATCGCTTGTTACACTGGATTGCAGTAACAACAGTTTGACAACCCTTGATGTATCAACATTGCAACATCTTGCAACGTTGAATTGTAGAAACAATATGCTGACGACTCTTGCGGTTTCTGCCGCAAACCAAGCCCTTACAACACTGGACTGTGGGGAGAATTATCTGACACAGCTAGACCTCTCTCCTTTGGCTTCTTTGGAGGTTTTATATGCAGAGGAAAATGCACTCTCTACGATCAATTTGTCTGCTTTGCATCATCTGACCGTGCTTTCCTTAGATGAAAACCCCTTGTTGTCCTTGCAGCTTGCTTCCGATGCCGTGTTGACAGAATGGAGTGTGGAGAGCAGTGCCGCTGAAGTTGCTGCTCTGCTAGAGGATGAAACACAGATTGTAATCGATCCCTCTCTTTGGAATGGATTTTCTCTGGCTGCTGCAACCAATTGGACAAATGGCGGATTTAGCGGAAGCGTTTTTCTGGTGTCTGATCCTTTGGAAAAAGTCACGTATCAATATAACACCGGAAATAGCATGGTGCAGCCGACTTTTTCTGTGGCATTGACGGAAATTCCAGCAGAAGCATTGCAGATTACGCTAGATCCTACGGATACGCTGGTTTACAATAAGCAAACCCATACACCGGTGCAGTCTGTACGCCTTGGCAGTCGTGTTCTGGAAGAGGGAACGGAGTATACGGTTCGTTATCAGGATAATCTAAATGCAGGGACTGCAACGGCAATCATACAGCCGATTTCCGGCGCAGTTGCCGGTTGGACGGAATCTCGTACCATTTCGTTTACCATTGAAAAGGCAGTTCCGGCGGTGTCTGTTCTGGTGGATACTGATACGTTGTATCAGGCAGGGGATAGCTTGCCAAGATTGCGTTCAGATGGTGCATTGCCCGGTGTGCTTACCTGGGCGACAGGTACCCAAAACGTTTTATCTCCCGGAGAAAACCTCCTCATTTGGGAGTTTGTTCCGGCGGATTCGGAAAACTATGTAGCAACTTCCGGTACAGTCAGCGTTTATGCAATGGAAATAGAAACCACTACCACGACCACGATGACTACTTCGCTGCCTCCGACAGAGACGACAGAGTGCCTGACAACCACCACCACAACGACTTACACCGAACCGGAGACGACGACTTTTACAACAGAAACGACAACAACCACAGAGCCGGAGGTAACCGAAGTTACCACAACACGGCGGACGACTACCACAATGCCGGATACGACAACAACGACGACAACCACTACAACGACAACAACAAGTGCAACGACCACCACAACCACGATAACGACCACTACCACCACCACAACAAAGGCTTCTACCACCTCTCGTACCAAGAAAAGCTATGAATTCGGAACAACAGCGAAAACCACAACCACAACGACAACCACCACAGATTCTGCGGACACAGCAGAAGAAACCACTACGTTTGATCCAAATCAGATTCCGATCCGGACGACAGCTTCTTCCACTACTATGACAACAACGTCAACGCAAACCACATCAACAGGTGGCACAAGTAAAACGGCGATAACCGCAACAACCGGTAGCACCACAAGTACCACAACGACTTCTACTTCCTCTTCTACCACAGCAAGTTCTGCTACCACCACAACATCTACCGCAACAGGAACGACGACAAGCAGAGTGCTTCCGAAAATGCGTGGAGATGCAAATATGGATAATGTGATTGATGCGGATGATGCCTATCTGGTGCTGCAATATTATGCGCAAACATCAATTGGCGTAGAGAGTAGCTTTAGTAGCGATAGCGTAGTCAATCGTTGGCTCTTGCTGCTGTTGGATATCAATAACGACAGCAAAATTGATGCAGATGATGCTTATTATATTCTCCTGTACTATGCAAAAGAGTCGGTCGGCGAAACGGTACAGTGGAATGACCTATTGAAATAGAATAAAGCGTGTCATCCTTGACACCGCACAAAAAACTCCTCACATAGCGAGAAATGCTGTGTGAGGAGTTTTCTTTCTATTCTTAATAAGTAACTTCTGTTGCCGTAGAATCTGCGGTTACTGTGATGACAAATCCCCCTTGATTGTCCCCGGAAACACTATAGGTTGTGTTTTCTGGAAGCTGTACTGTTGTAGTACCGCTTGGATCTGCCGGAACGTAGTAGATCAGATAAGAGGTTGTCCCGTCTGTATAGGACAATCCACCGGATTCTAAGGTGTAGCTTTGGAGGTAATTCAGATATTCTTCCAGTGTAAACTCGTTCTGATGCATAATCGCAGCGTGCACTTTTCCAACATAGCGGAAATGGTGTGGAGCATAGGCGATACCGGTGGTTTCCGTTTTATCGCTTGGATAGCGAAGAACAAATCCATAACTCCAGGCGTTGGATACCATCCATTCGTTTCGCTTGGTGAGATAAGGAACCACTTCTCCGGTGCTGGTAATCAGCCCGATGTCAAAGCCATAGCCACTGTCCCGATCCGGTAAGGTATTGGTGTAAATAGAACTGCTGTCTAAGGTGCTGCTTAATGTGCTGTAGATCTGCAAATTGGCATAGCCATTGGCATTTGCATAGGCATCAAAGAGACTGCAAAGATCGTTTTGCATCTCCGATTGGAATTGGAGAGAGGTGTCCCGACTTTTCACATAGTCATCGGTTATGGCAGAAAAAGTAGTCCAGTTGGTACTTCCGGTATAGGGGTGGGTACTGTCAACCAGAACAAGCGATCCATTTGCCATATCTGTGGCGGTCAGTTGCAATATCGTGCCACTGACCTCGGTTTCAGCTTCTGTTTCCGGATCAGATTCTTCCTGGGATTCTGTAGGTGATTCTGATACGCTGCTTTCGTCGGAAAAGCCATCCAAGCCGATGATATTTTCTGTTTCTGTGGGAAACACAAGGCGATAGATTGCATCTACCAGAAAAATCCCGGCAATCAGCAAAATCAGTGCCAGAACAAATCCGGCAGAACTTAAATGTCGTCGTGTACGCTTTCGCATAACCATCCTCACCTCTCTTTCCTTTCAGGGATATAGGGTTATCTTTATGGTGTGTTGCCGTTATTCTCCGGAATTTCCTGCCACGGCATACTCGTCATCGCTTTCTTCTGTTGCCTCCTCTGCTATCAGATCCGTTGGCATTGGATAGCCATTGTTTACAAGACCATAGATTGCAAAGGTGTCAAAAATTGCACGCCAATAGGTGGTGTCCTTTGCCACCACTGTGACATAGGAATTTCCCTTTTCGTCTTCTGCATAACTTACCAGACAGTGTCCGGCTTCATCGGTATATCCTGTTTTTCCTCCGGTGATTGTCATCCCCTCTACCTCATCGCCATACATCCGACTGTACATGGTGCTTGTCAGCAGAATTCCCTCCGGGTGCTGTTCGGTCTGAGAGGTGGTATATTGATATGTGCCGAGAATTTCTTTGCAGATGGGATTTTCCATAACATAGGACATCAGAAGTGCCATGTCTGTGGCGGTGGTGTAGTGATTTTCATCGTGCAGTCCGCTTGCATTGCAAAAATGGGTGTTTTTCAGTCCCAGTTCCTCCACCTTGTCGTTCATCAGTGTTACAAATGCCTCTTCAGAACCGCAAAGATATATGGCAATTGCAGTGGTTGCATCTGCACCGGAGGGCAGTGCGATACCATAGAGTAAGTCTGTAATGGTAACTTCTTCTCCCTCTTCAAAACCGGCTCTGGAAGCGTCTGCTTCAATCAGAGGAGCAATGATATCATAAGTCATGGTGAACGTGTCGTTCATGTCTTCGATTTGTTCCGCAGCCACAAGCAGCGTCATAATCTTTGTCATAGAGGCAGGATAGAACCGTGTGTCGGCATTTCGCTCTGCCAGAATTTCATTGTTGTTAACGTCCAGGAGTATGGCGTATTCACTGGTGACATTTTGGGCTGTCAGTGGATAGACCGCAGAGGAAACCATTGGATAGGTGAGAAGAGATTCAGGTTCTGTGGGGGCTTCTGTAGGGGCTTGCGTTGTTACTTCTTCTGAAACGGCAGCGTCTGCGGCAGTTGGAAGCTGCTTGGTTTTTGTTTTCCCGGTCTGTGTCAACAAAACAATCAGGAAAATCAGGACGATGACGATACATAAGACAGCAACGATTGCATTCATGAAAAGTTGTGAATTCCTACGGCTTCTTTTTCTGCGTGTACTCATACTGCACCTCTGTTTATTTTAGAGCCAAAGCAGGCTCTTATTTCAATAGGCATTCCCTGCCCATAATACCATTATAATCTGTTTTTGATGTTTTGTCAATGGATTTGCAGGAAATCCCATGAAAATCGAAAATTCGACAAAGAAAGGAATAGCATAAAAAAATAACCCAAAGGCGTTGTCGTTGCCCTTGGGTTGTTCTATTAGAAGATAGTGGGATTATTGCAGTGCGTCTACTGCTTCCATCAGATCAGTATAGCGATCCAGAACCTTTTCATCTCCACTGAGTGCACGCTGGCGTACCGTTGCATAAGTGAATGCACCGTCCAGGAACGCCCAATAGGTGTTGCTGTCCTTTTGTACCAGTTCCAGTGTATGACTCGTTCCGTCAGATAGCGTATATTCTACACGATATGCAGGGTTGTCATCGGTAGGAACTTCTGCGGTGTTTTCGATGGATTCATAGGTCATAGAGGCGGCAGCACTGAAGAAATTCTCAAAGGCAGTGACTGCGTCTGTGTCCTCTTCTGTGATCTGTGTGCCATTACAGCAATAGGTGCTGTTTTCATTGTCTAACGTAAAGCTTGCATCAATTGCGATGGTCTTGTCGTTGAAAGAACCCTCATATTGCAGCGTCATTTCTGTGACATCTGAAATTCCTGGTTTGTACAGGGTACTCAGAAGATACGTGCCGGTGTCTGCCTGGAGGAAGTTAAGGTAAGAGGAATCAAACCGTAAGATCTCTCCGGTTTCTACATGGAGACAGTCTACGTAGCTGCTGACAAGGGGGTCATAGTCCTCCACCAAAAGCGTTGTTGTCTCCCCGGTGGACTGGGTGAACTGGAATGTATATGCCGGATTGTCAAAGCCATAGGTTGCATAGTCCGCTTCTGTGATGCCCTCATCGCCGAAGTCGTCTGCTTCCAATTGAATCAGACTGGTAATGAAAGAAGAAACGGTAGAAGCGTCGATTTCCAGAGAGGTATCCACCGGTTCTGTCATATGCCATGTATCGCTGTCGTCTTTCTCTAACGTGTAAGCGATTTCGTCGCCCTTTTTCAAGGAAATCTGGGTGAAGTCTGAGGTCTTGTCATCCATGAGGTAGCAATACCGCAGTTGTGACTTTGTCACATACAGATAGCCGGCAGTGGAACTGCTGACAAGATAAACATGGTCATCGTTTTCCTGCATGACGTAGAAATATTCCTGGGTGGGAGAGATAGAACCAATATAAATGGTTTTCTCCAGATCGGTTGTATAATAGGTAATGGAAATCGGATCTGCAAGTCCATAGCTTTCCAGTGTTGCTGTATCCTCTACAGCCCCCAGATCTTCTGCGGCAGTCAGGGTGCTACCATAGGTGCAAAGTGCTGCTGCATAGTAGGTGTTGATGTGCAGCGTCTCTCCGCTTGTTACCTGCCACTCACCGCTGCTGTCCAATTCCAGCGTATAATCGAAATCCGGTGAATGCAGAACCAGTTTTGTCACAGAATCAGAATTAAAATTGCCAAGTTGCAACGCAGCAGTTGTTTCCGCCTCTTCTGCTTCTTTTTTGCTTTGATAGATGTCTACCCCGAAATATGTGCCGATGGCAGCAGCGATCAGAAGCAACAAAACCAGTCCGATAAGCAGTTGTCGTTTCATCCAAATGTCCTCCTTTAGGAATTGCGGCGCTTAATCCATACGCCGATACCAATGCCCATAATTACCAGAGGAACAATGGTGTAAACTGCCATCAGCCCTTCTGCAAAGGTGTCTGATTGCAGGTCGATATAGTCTACAGTGGTACTCTTGCTGGAGATTTCCATGTCAATATCACTGTCGTACATCCAACTGATGGTACTCAGGTACAGATAAACCGGTACAATTACCGTTTCACTGGTAACGTGATCGTCATCCAGAAATTCTGCATTTCCAAAGACGGTCATTTTGGATGCGTTTCTTGCATTTGCCTGAGAGTATGCAGCAAGAAGCATTTCGCCGGATTCGTCTTCCGGGTCATCGCTGATACCACCATAGGCTTCGCCTACTGCTGTTTCATAGGTGGTAATCAGAGAAGCGATGGTGTATCTGCCGTTGTCGTCAAAATAACGGAAGCTTCTGGAGGACGGCATATACGTATACAGACCCTCATTCAGCAGAGAGGAGGTCAGATCCGCAGCATCGCTGTCATCATCCAATTCGGTCAATTCGCAGAGAATGGTGGTGTTGTCTCCGGAGATGTGGCAACTGGAATCTGTTTCATAGACCCGGTCATAGTCCATGTAGAAGCCATAGTCTTTCATAACCTTTTCCAGATTTGTATACGCAAAGCTGCCACCATTGGGGCTCATCAAAAGGGAGATGTTTCCGCCCTCATCCAGATAGGCATTCAGTCGTTCCATTTCTTCATCTGTGATATCTGCGGTAGGTGCAGCAACCAGAATCATCGCTGCATCATCCGGAACTGCTTCTACCTGAGAGAGATTCAGTTCTTGTGCATCATAGTTATAGTTTGTCAGGTTTGTGGTGAAGGTTGTATACTGACTGAGTTGCTTTTCGCCGTGTCCGGTCAGGAAGTAAACCGTAGGGGTAAAGCCCTCTACAACGCCCTTGATGGTACCGGTAATGTAGTTCTCACCGGTGAAATCCTCATCTGTGGTGTTTCCGTCATCGTCTGTGTAGGTAACATACATCGAAGAACCGGGAAGTCTTCTCTTGGTATCTCCGCAGACCAGAATCATGTCACCGGTGGAAAGGGTCAGGGCATTGTCGCCGTTGATTTTTTCCATGGTGTCGTTGTCGGTTTCCGGATCAACCCAGATCAGATTGATGCTGTCGTGGGCATCATATGCCAGGAGGGCACGATACAGCGTCAGTGTTTCCAGATCGGCTTCCAGTTCTTCCTGGGTGGTCAGAATGTAGAAATCGACAGAAACGCCATCTTTGTCCATCTGATCCAGATAGGATTCTGTGGTGGAAGAAAGGCTGTACTGCTTGTTCGGGGATACGTCCCAGTTCAGATCCAGACGTGCCACAATCATATTCAGGATAACGGCGATGATCAAAACCAGAATCGCCAGAATCCATGCCATGCTGGAAAACTTGGTGTTTTTCCAGTTGCGGAATTTTTCGTTGTGCGTTTTCTTTTGACTCATGATAATTTACCTCCGGCTCCAACGTCTTTTTTCAATGGAAATAATTGTCCAGATCAGGAATACTGCAATCTCCGTGATGTATCCCAGCAAATCGGAAATCTGTAATAATCCTTGGGAGAATACATAGAATTTTGTCTGGTTGGAAAGCCAGTTTAACAGATCTGAAATAACCGGGAGAGAGGAGAAGAAGCTGTTGACTGCCAGATTGTCTACCAAGAACAAAAGGAGAAGCCCAAGTTCACTGAACAGAATTGCCAGAATCGGCATTTCTGTCAGAGAGGAAATGAAAATGCCAAGGGCAATACAGACCAGACCAAAGAGGAAAAAGCCGATATAGGTACAAATCAGGCTTGACCAGATGACTCTGCCATAGATTGAGGTGACAATGGGGAAGAACAGGGAACAAAGCAGCATAATCACCAGCACCGTTGCGGTGGCAAGGAATTTTGCCAGCACAATCTGCGTAACGTTCAGCGGACTGGACAAAAGCATTGTCTCCGTTCCGTTTTTCCGCTCTTCTGCAAAGGTACGCATGGTAAGCAGTGGCAGAATAAAGATAAAGTAGAAAATGTTTACATAGAAAATAGAGGCAAAGGAAAATTCATAAGTAGAAGAAGTAACATTTCCGATGTCCATAATAAAGGTAAGAGAAAAGGTCGCTATGAAAAAAGCGATAACAAAATAGGCGATGGGAGACAGAAAATAACTGTGTAACTCCTTTTTGTATAGTGCAAACATAGATTATGCTTCCTCCTTCTGGTCGTCTTCGCTGGATTCTTCCGGATTTTCTTTCAAAGCCTCTGCTTCCTTTTCGGCTTCTGCATCCATTTCTTCCAGAAGATCCTGGATAGAAGCACGCTTGGTGGGCTGGTTTACCAGGTTGACGAAGACCTGTTCCAGATTCTTCTTCTCTTCCGTAACTTCCAGGACTTCAAGTCCCTGTTGCAACAGCGCAGAGAGCAAAGCACTGCGTACCTCTTCAGATTCCAACTCAATGTCATAGGTGTAGATTCCGGTTTTGACAAACTGGATGTTTCCGACATCAATGACACCCTCCACATTGCGAGCAACCTTTGGTACTTCCCGGGAACTGCCTTGAACTTTCAACTGCAAAACAGTGTTTGCTTTCTGGTTTGTCTCCAGATTCTCAATGGAGTCGTTTGCCTTGATTTCCCCGTGATTGATGATAACAATCCGGTCGCAGACCGCAGCAATCTCTCCCAGAATGTGAGAACTCAGGATAATTGCGTGATTTCGTTTCAGATCCAGAATCAGATCACGCACCTCCATGAGCTGTGTCGGGTCAAGACCAACGGTGGGCTCGTCCAGAATTAATACCGGCGGATTGCCGAGAATCGCCTGGGCAAAGCCAACACGCTGCCGATATCCTTTGGAGAGGTTGCGGATCAGACGGGACTGGACATCGGTGATTTTCAGCCGTGCCATTGCCAGTTCTACCTCTGTTTTCCGCTTGGCAACCGGAATCCCTTTCAGCCCGGCAGCAAAGTTCAAGTACTCCCGTACTTTCATATCCGGATAAACCGGCGGAATCTCCGGTAGGAAGCCGATACATTTCTTTGCTTTGACCGGCTGCTGGGCAATGTCATAGCCGTTGATTTTTACCGTGCCCCCTGTGGAGGGAATGACCCCTGCCATGATGTTCAGCGTCGTGGACTTTCCGGCACCGTTTGGACCGAGAAACCCAAGCACTTCGTTTTCTTTTATGGTAAAGCTGATCCCGTTCAGGGCGGCTTTATTGCCATAATATTTGGTCAGATTCAGAATTTCAACCATTTCTGTGCTCCTTTCTGTTTGCACCATTTTTCACGGGTACAAATAGGTACATTTTATTATCGCAAAATAATATGTCGCCATCGTTTATATCATGTAACCATATTATGAAATATAGCCAAAATGGATAAAAGTCGATTAGTTTCCAGGGGAAATGCTAGCGACATTTGCAGTAAAATGCCTATTTAGTATGTCATGAATATGTGAAAGACAAGTGAAAATAAGAGGGGGATTCGGCGAAAACTGTGAAATCCAGAAAAAGAACCTGCGAACTGTGGGCAATATGCACAAGAACATTCCCCAAAAAATGTTCATTGTTACAAAAATGCACGTGAAAGTGGAAGGGTTTTCGGCAAACGCTTGACAGGAATTGCAAAGAGGTGTATAATTCATGGTATAAAAGTGGGTATCCTTGTATGCTTTTGTGAAAATTGCAGATACTCACAAGTGCATTTGTCCGGTTCGGCTGTTGTGTAAAAAGTACGCCCGGGTGGACAAGTGATTCCATTCAATCAATTCTATCATCTTTCAAGAGAGGGGAATTTTTTCAAATGCAATTCAAGAAAAGTAAGACATTTTTGGCTGCTGTTCTTGCTGCTGCAATGACATGCTCGGCTGTTCTGCCGAATGTGGCTTCTGCTGCTGGTACAAGAGAAAAGGAAGAAGCTTATGGCGACGATTCCTATGCAGCACGTTTCATGTCCCTGTACGATGACGTTGTCACCAACGGTGTAGAGAATGGCTATATGTCCAGCACTTCTACCGTTAGCGGCGGTCTGGGTATCCCGTACCACTCTGTAGAAGAGTTGTGTATCGAGGCTCCGGACTATGGTCATGAAACCACATCTGAGGCTCTGTCCTATTTGGTATGGGCAGCAGCAATGCGTGATAACATCGTAAGCGATGCAAATAACGGCGATGTTACCGTTGCAAACGTAAAGGACGCATCTACTGAGTCTGTTGGCGATCTGGCAAAGGCTTGGACCACACTGGAAGCTACTATGATTCCGGATATCCAGTCTTCTGGCGGTCAGAACTTCATGTCCTATGGTAGCAGCCTGAGCGCAACCTATAGCGATGAGTGGGGTCAGGTTGAACTGTATCCGACTGCTATGACAAACGGTAACACTGCTTCTAACCCGATTCACAGCTATTTCTGCAACGCATATGGCGGTACCGATAAGGGCTTGTATCTGATGCACTGGCTGGCTGACGTTGATGACTGGTATGGATTCGGCGCAGCAAACGGTTCTTCCTACAATCAGACAAAAGTTAGCGGCAGCTTCACGCTGATCAACACCTTCCAGCGTGGTGAGCAGGAGTCTTGTTGGGAGACAATTCCTCATGCCTGCGTTGACCTGAAGGGCAAGAATTATGGTGTTACCAAAGTTGGTGGCGGTATGAAGGGCTTCTTCAACACAGAAGATAACCCGGCTTCTCAGTACTCTTACACCAACGCACCGGACGCAGAAGATCGTGCAATTCAGGCAGTTTACGCTGCAAACAGATGGGGCGTTGGCGATCAGACTGTAAACTCCAAGTGGGGTGGCAATCAGACACTGAGTGCTCTGGCTGGTAAGATGGGTGACGAAACCCGTAATAATATGTACGATAAGTACTATAAAGAGATCGGCGCTTCTTATGAAGGTAAGGGCGAGTGGGCTACAAGTGGCTCTGACAATGGTAAGCACTACCTGATGAACTGGTACACCTCTTGGGGTGGCGGTATTGATCAGAGTTGGGCTTGGCAGATTGGTGCTTCTCATATGCACGAATTCTATCAGAACCCGCTGGCTGCATACGGTCTGATTTATGATGAGGATCTGAACTCCGGTATGAAGTCTACCGGTGCAACAGAAGACTTTACGGCTTCTCTGTCCAGACAGATTGAACTGTATCTGTGGCTGTTGTCCTCTGACGGTCCTATCGCCGGTGGATGCACAAACTCTTGGGAAGGTCAGTATAAGGCATTCCCGGTTGGCACCTCTACCTTCTATAAGATGGGTTATCTGGAACACCCGGTTTACGCTGACCCAGGTTCTAACCACTGGATCGGTAACCAGGTTTGGGCTGTTCAGCGTCTGGCTGAGTTGTACTATGTTGTAAAGCAGCAGGGTGGCACAGATCCGCAGATTGCACAGACCGGTTTGACACTGTCTCAGGCTCTGGAGAAGATCCTGGATAAGTGGGTTGGCTGGTTCATGGACAACACCATTCTGGGTACTGCGAATGCAACAAAGACATTCTCTGATTACTATGAGCCTTATGACACTGAGAAGACAGAATTCACTGTTCCGGATCTGTCTCAGGGTGTAACAGATGATGAGAAGTCCTTCTCCATTCCGTCCAGCTTGATCTGGGATGGTCAGCCGGAGACATGGACCGGTTCTTATCAGGAAAACAGCAATCTGACCTGCACCATCGTTGGCTATGGTGACGGCGACCTGGGTTGCGTATCTTCTCTGGCAAACACTCTGCTGTACTATGCAGCAGCAAAGGGTGTTGAGTCCACAGAGATCGACGCAGCAAAGGAATCTTATTGGTCACGTTCTGCTGCTGCTGATACAAGTTCTGATGAACTGGCACAGCAGTCTCTCTATCTGGCAAAGGAACTGCTGGATCGTGAGTGGAACAGCTATCGTGATGATATCGGTCTGGGCGTTTCTGACCACAATACGAACTTGATGAGACTGTGGGAGACCACACTGGTTCTGCCGAACGGCACACGTGCAAATGGTAAGGGTGTTGTATTGCCTGCTGATCGTTATACCGGTACTATGCCGAATGGCGATATTGTTAAGGATGGCGTTTCCTTCGTATCAATCCGTTCGAACTATGAGAAGTGCGATATGTATCAGGAGGCTCTGAAGTATAAGGAAACAGAGGGCAGCACTGATAACTACTACTTCACACTCCACAGATTCTGGCATGCAGGCGATATCATGATGGCTCTGGGTGCAATGTATGAACTGTATCCGGATATGCCTGTTGATAGCAGCAGCGAAACAACAAAGGATCCTGTAAAGGTTGAGGAAGATACCATTGAAGTTGCTGTAGGTGCTACAGAGGCAATTTCCGCTTCCAGAACAGACGTAACTTACGCTTCTGCTGACGAGGCAATTGCAACTGTTGACAGCAAGGGTACTGTTACCGGTGTATCTGAGGGTACTACCACTGTAACTGTAACAGATGGCGATGGCAACATTGCTACTGTAACTGTTAATGTAACGGCTGCTGAGAGCACCACTACTGAGGCAACTGGTAGCGAAGAGACTACTACAACCACAAAGGCTGGTTCTACAGCAGGTCTGCTGCTGGGTGACGTAAACCTGGATGGTAGAGTAGATATCACAGACGCAGTTCTGCTGAACAAGGCTACTGCAGGCGCAGTAAACCTGAATGATCAGGCTAGATTGAACGCTGACTGCAATGCGGACGATGATGTAACTGCGAACGATGCAACTTCTCTGATGAAGTTCCTGGTTCACCTGATTACTTCTCTGCCGGATTCTGAGAACTAAGTCTGGACTTTGTCCTTGATAATTGAATATGTTCTGTGAGAAAGCCCTTGCTTTTTCACAGGGATAAGTACCGCAGTTTCTTCGGAGATTGCGGTACTTTTGTATTTCTATGAACGTTTCCGGTTGATACTTGATTTTTTTCGTTTGAAATGCTATAATAGAATAATATGGAGTTCTATACGATGATTTTGTTGTTGCAGAGAAAGGAGGGCGTTTTCCATGAAGAGTATGACAGGCTATGGCTGTGGAAGTGTTACCCAAAATGGCTATGAAGTGACTGCCGAAATCCGTGGGGTAAATCACCGCTTTTTTGAGTGTAGTGTCAAGGTGCCACGGAATTATGGCTATCTTGATGAGAAAATCAAAAGCTTTCTCCAACCGGAGATTGCACGGGGAAAGGTCGAGGTTTCCGTCACCCTGCAACCGGTGGATGGTACTTCGGTAGAAGTACAGGTCAATCACGAGGCAGTAACTGCTTATCTTTGTGCGCTGATGCAGGAAAATGCGCAGTTGAATCAGGTACTGGGAGACGGTACAGACAAGGGCTTTCTGAAAGACGATCTGACCTTGTCCACCTTGCTGCGATTGCCCAATGTGTTTCAGGTACAGCAGGCAACAGAAGATGCGGAAGTGGTCTGGGCTGCAACGCAACCGGCACTGGAACTTGCTCTGGAGCAGTTCCTCGCCATGCGTCAGGCAGAGGGCGTGCGGATGCAGGCAGATATTGTGTCCCATCTGGATGCCCTGGAACAGATGACAAAGCAGGTAGAAGTTCTTGTGCCGGAATCGGTACAGCAATATTATGACAAGCTTTATCGGAAAATCACGGAACTTCTGGAAAACCGGACAATTGAGGAATCTCGTCTTGTGACGGAGGTTGCAATTGTTGCGGAAAAGATTGCGGTGGATGAAGAACTTGTCCGCCTCCACAGCCATATTGCACAGTTCCGGACACTTCTGGAAAGTGATGCACCGGTGGGGCGGAAAATGGATTTTCTGGTACAGGAATTGAATCGTGAGGTGAATACCACCGGATCAAAGTCACAGTCTCTGGAGATTACCCGATTGGTTGTGGATATGAAAGAAGTGATTGAGAAGATCCGGGAACAGATTCAGAATATTGAATAAAGGAAGCGTGAAAA
>CAYXKI010000008.1:0-21415 GCA_964465095.1 uncultured Ruminococcus sp. | reverse complement strand
GAGATAAAGCACCGGATATTGACTTGAATTTCTCCGGAGAGTATCAAGGTTCTGCCCATCGTTATACCGAGGAATTGTTTGGTAGAGATAATGTCTTTAAGGCTGGTACCATTGCCGCTGTAGCAGAAAAAACAGCCTATGGTTATGTAAAGAAATATCTGGAAGAAAAAGGACTGCATTATAGCCCATCGGAAATCAATCGGCTTTCTATTGGTTGCACCGGAATCAAACGTACTACAGGACAACATCCTGGTGGTATGGTGGTTGTTCCAAGTGATTATGACGTATATGATTTTACACCGGTACAGCACCCGGCAGATGATGCAGAGTCTGAAATTCTTACGACACACTTTGACTTCCATTCATTACACGATACGATTTTGAAGTTGGATGAATTGGGACATGTTGTTCCAACGATGTATAAACATCTGGAGGATATGACAAAAATTGAGATTAAGGATGTCCCGACAACGGATCCAAAGGTAATTCAGATGTGCACCGATGCAAGCGTTCTTGGGGTAACCGCCGAAGAGATTTATTGTCCTACCGGTAGTCTTGGGATTCCGGAAATGGGAACGGGCTTTACCATCCAGATGCTGATAGACTCTAAGCCGAAAAAATTCAGTGACTTTTTACAGGTTTCCGGTCTGTCCCACGGTACAGATGTATGGCTTGGAAACGCAAAAGATCTGATTGATAATGGCACTTGTACCATTTCTGATGTAATTGGTACACGTGACAGCATTATGACGTATTTGCTGTATAAGGGCGTTGAACCAAAGCAGGCATTTCAAATTATGGAGGATACTCGGAAAGGAAAGGCACCAAAAACATTTACACCAGAGCGAATTCAGATGTTGAAAGATCACAACGTTCCACAGTGGTATATTGACAGTTGCTTGAAAATCAAATATATGTTCCCGAAAGCCCACGCTGCGGCATATGTTACTGCTGCGATTAAACTTGGATGGTTTAAATTGTATCATCCACTGGAATATTATGCGGTTTACTTCAGCACCAGAGGGGACGATTTTGATCCGACTCTTGCATTGCAAGGAAAAACGGCTGTTCGAAACAAGATCGAAGAGTTAAAAGAGAAGGGAAATGAGCGCTCAAAAAAAGAATCCGATTTGTTGGATACTCTTTTGATTGTAAATGAGATGCTTAGCCGTGGCTATGAATTTCTTCCCATCGACTTGTATCAATCCCATGCGGATCGTTATCTTGTACAGGAGGGAAAGGTACGAATTCCTTTTAGTGCTATCCCCGGAATTGGTGTGGCTGCTGCAAGAAATCTTTATGACACAGCACAAAAGCGTAATTTTATTTCCATCGAGGAATTTCAGACACAAAGCGGTGCATCAAAAACAATAATTGAAACCTTGGAACAGATGAATGCTTTGGGCAATTTGCCGAAATCCAGTCAGATGTCGCTCTTTTAAGCCCAAATGTCTTGACTTTATATTTATTCTATGATACCATAGCAGTATGTTAGCGTAGTAAAGCGACAGAAACGGGTCGTTTATGTCATAGGAGGAACGTATGAGAAAATACGATTTAATTACCCCTGAGGGAACAAAGGATTTTTTATTTGAAGAGTGTCTGGTACACCGTGAAATTGAACAGAATTTGCACGGGTTGCTGCGGAGTAAGGGCTATTCAGAACTTACCACACCGGGACTGGAGTTTTTTGATGTGTTCCAGTCAGAATCCGGACATTATCCCCAGGAACGGTTGTATAAATTAACAGATAGCAAGGGACGACTTCTTGTACTTCGTCCGGAATCGACAATGCCAATTGCAAGAGTTGTTGCGACACGCTTGCGCAATGCCTCTTTGCCTTTGCGGTTATATTATAACCAGAGTGTCTATCGTTTTGAACCTGCATTAAAGGGAAGAAGCGATGAGATCACACAGGTTGGCATCGAACTTCTGGGTTCTGCTTCCTATATGGCTGATGTGGAAATGGTTACAACCGCCATTGAAGCACTTGCTACTTGCAGCGATGAGAAAAAAGGATTTTCTCTGGAACTTGGGGATGCAGGGGTATTCAAGGAATTGATGCGAGAACTCAATGCTACGCCGGAAGAACGAGAAAATATTCGTTATCTCATTGAAACAAAGAATTATCCAGCATTAAATGACGTACTGGACGAAATGGGAGATTCCAGAGCGACTGCTGCACTGAAGAAACTGCCGGCATTGTTTGGTGGGGAAGAGGTCTTTGAAAAAGCTTCTCAGCTTTGTTCGAATCAGCGCATCGAAGAAATTCTTACAGATCTGAAAAAACTCTACCAAGATATTTCTAAGGTAATTGGAAACGGGAAGTTGACAGTAGACCTTGGTATGGTCAACAATGCTGATTATTACACCGGTGTAATTATCAAGGGATATCTGGAGGGGTACGGTGAAGAAGTACTCTCCGGAGGAAGATATAACAAGTTGTTGTCCGATTTTGGATACGACATTCCTGCGACGGGTTTTGCGGTTAATGTAGATGCGGTTGCAAATGTATTGCGAAAAACAAGCGATGTAACAATTCAACCGGTAGATGCAATTATTTATGCGGCTCCGGGATACGAGATGAAAGCCGTCAAAGTATCACAGGAATTGCGTGAAAAAGGTCAAGTAGTCGAATATGCGTTTTTTGATGAAATCGAATTGGTAAGAGAGTATGCCAGAGAACGTAGAATTGGCAGAGTTGTCATTGTAGATGATGAGATTACGGAGGTAAGATAAATGGCAAAACCATTGAGAATTGCACTGACAAAAGGAAGATTGGAAAAGGATACCGTTGGACTTTTGGAACAGTTGGGCTTTGATTGCACAGCCGTACGGAAAAAAGGAAGACGTTTGATTCTACCGATTCCGGATGCCAATCTAGAGGTGGTGTTAGCCAAGGCAAATGATGTGATTACCTATGTGGAACACGGTGTTTGTGATATGGGCGTTGTGGGAAAAGATACCATCATTGAGATGCAAGGAAAGTTTTTTGAACTGGTTGATCTGGGATTTGGCAGATGTAAGTTTGCGCTGGCTGCGAAAAAAGGCACCGATTTTTATAGTGGATTTGGCGTAAAATCCATTGCTACAAAATACCCTAACGTAGCGAGACGTTTTTTTGAAAGCAAGGGAATGGATGTGGATATCGTAAAGATTGAAGGTTCTGTAGAACTTGCCCCCTTGCTTGGCTTAGCAGATGGTATTGTAGATATTGTAGAAACAGGCGTTACTTTACGGGAAAATGGTCTGGAAGTTGTAGAGGATGTTACACCGATTTCTGCAAGATTGATTGCTAATACTGTAAGTTTAAAACTACGACAGAGAGAAATCGAAACGCTTATACAGAAAATTGAGGAGGCATTGCAGAAATGATTACTTTGAAAACAATAAACGCCAGCGATGCACAGGAGCAGGAAGCGTTTTTTACAAGTTTAGAAAAACGTTCCGGAGAGACAAATCAGCGTGTTACGGAGACGGTCAGCCAGATTATTGCAACGGTAAAAGCCGGTGGAGATGAGGCTGTCAAAAACTATACGTTACAGTTTGATGGAAGTCTGCCGGAATATTATGAAGTTCCCAGAGATGTTATTAATGACGCAATGACAGAAGCAGATCCGGCATTTGTGGATGCAATGCTCAATGCAATTGAAAATGTACGTGATTTTCATCAGCGTCAGGTACAGCAGAGTTTTGTAAACACATTACCAAACGGTGTGATTCTGGGACAACGTGTACGTGGTCTGGAGCGTGTTGGACTTTATGTTCCTGGTGGTACAGCAGCTTATCCTTCTAGTGTCATTATGAATGCTGTTCCGGCAAAAATTGCAGGCGTAAAAGAAATTATTATGGTAACACCTCCTTGTAAAGATGGTACGCCGAATCCGGATATCTTAGTAGCAGCAGGCTTGTGTGGCGTAGATCGGATTTTCTTGTCCGGTGGTGCACAGGCAATTGCTGCACTGGCATACGGTACAGAAGAAATCCCGAAAGTAGACAAGATTGTAGGCCCTGGAAACATTTATGTGGCAACTGCAAAGAAGCTTCTCTATGGAATTGTGGATATTGATATGATTGCAGGACCCAGCGAAGTACTGGTAATGGCAGATGAAACAGCAGATCCCAAATTTGTTGCTGCTGATCTGATGTCACAGGCTGAGCATGATGTATTGGCATCCTCAATTCTGGTGACAACAAGCCCGACTCTTGCAAAAGAAGTAGAGGCAGAAGTAAACCATCAGGTGCAAACTTTGTCCCGGAAAGAAATCATCGAAAAGTCCATGAACGAATACGGCGCAGTGCTGCTTTGCGACACAAGAGAAGAGGCTACGACCTTAGCAAATCGGATTGCACCGGAACATCTGGAAGTTCTGATGGAAAATCCTATGGAACTTCTTGGCGCATTGGATAATGCAGGTTCTGTTTTCCTTGGTGCATATGCTTCAGAGCCTCTTGGCGATTATTATGCCGGCCCCAATCATGTGTTGCCTACCAGTGGAACAGCACGGTTCTTCTCTCCTTTGGGAGTACAGAGTTTTACAAAACGCTCAAGCTTCACTTATTATACCAAGGACGCATTAGAACAGGCAAAGGACGACATTGTTCTGATTGCGAATAAGGAAGGATTAACTGCACATGCAAATGCGATTACCGTGCGGTTTGAGAAGTAGAATCGGTTTCCGAGAGGAGGATGCTATCAATGCGACAGGCAAAACTTTCACGGCAGACAAAAGAAACGGCAATTCAGGTGGATGTCACTTTGGATGGAAAAGGAATCGCCGAAATCCAGACCGGAATTGGCTTTTTTGATCATATGCTTACTGCACTTTCCGTGCATAGTGGAATTAGTATGAAGATTCAAGTAACAGGGGACTTATATGTTGATGGACATCATACAGTAGAAGATACCGGAATTGTTCTTGGAAAAGCTTTGGGAGAAGCACTGGGAGATAAATCCGGAATCACACGATATGGAAGCGCCTATATCCCCATGGATGAAGCACTTGCATTTTGCAGTCTGGATATAAGCAATCGTCCCTTTTTAGTATTCCAAGGTACATTTACCAATGCAAGCATAGGACAATATGATACTTGTCTGACGGAAGAGTTCTTTCGTGCATTTGCATTCAATGCCGGAATTACGTTGCATGTAAATATGCTTTATGGTACAAATGATCACCATAAATGCGAGGCAGCGTTTAAAGCGGTTGCTCACGCATTGAAAATTGCGGTGACACCGTTAGAGGCTGGGAAAACTTTGTCGACGAAAGGGGTTCTTTAAATGATTGCAATTGTAGATTATGGTGCAGGAAATATTTTTAGCGTAAAGAATGCATTGGATTATTTGGAACTTTCCTCTAAATTAACTTCTGATCCGGCTGAGATTCAGGCAGCAGATGGGATCATTCTCCCCGGAGTAGGTGCATTTCCAAGCGCAATGGAAATGCTTAAAGAGAGTGGTTTGGTGCAGGTGATTCGTACAGAAGCCAGAAAGAAACCTTTTCTTGGAATTTGTCTTGGAATGCAGCTTTTGATGGAAACAGGCTATGAATTTGCACCTTGTGATGGCTTGGGATTGATTCCCGGAACAGTGGAAAAGATTGATGCCCCTGGTCTTGTCATTCCACATATGGGATGGAACAAACTTGAGATGCAAAATGATTGCCCGATCTTGCAGAATTTGCCCAAAGAAGCTTATGTTTATTTCGTACATTCCTATCAGGCACATACACCGGATGCCTATCTTGCTGCTTTTGTAGAATATGGTACTGCAAAAATTCCGGCAATGGTTTACGATGGAAAAACCGTTTACGGTGCACAATTTCATCCGGAAAAGAGTGGCGAAACCGGGTTGCAGATTCTGCGTAATTTCGGAGGGCTGTTGGCATGATTATTTTACCTGCAATTGATATTAAAGACGGAAATTGTGTGCGCTTGTTTAAAGGGGATTTTTCCACTGTGGAACAAGTGGCAGAAAATTATCTGGATACCGCAAAAGGATTTGAAAAAGCTGGTGCGTCTTGGATTCATATGGTTGATCTGGATGGTGCAAAAGAGGGGAGACCGGTTAATCAGCAGATTTACAAAGATGTGGCAGCACAGACAAATCTAAAGGTTGAAGTAGGCGGTGGCATTCGAAATCTGGAAACCATTCAGGAATATCTGGACAGCGGTGTGGCACGTGTGATTCTGGGCTCTGCTGCACTGAAAAATCCGCAACTTGTGAAAGATGCAGTTGCACGATTTGGTAGCGAGGCAATTGCGGTTGGAATCGACTCTAAAAATGGAATGGTCGCCACAGAGGGCTGGCTGGAGTCGTCTGATGTAGAGGATAGCACACTGATGTTGGAAATGTTGTCCGTTGGCGTACGGTATTTTATTGTTACAGATATTTCCAAAGATGGTACGTTATCTGGTGTGAATTTAAAACAGTTAGAGACACTTCAGATTGCAGCAAAGGGAAACTGTAACATTATTGCAAGTGGTGGTGTGCATACCATAGAGGATATCTATAACTGCAAAGCACTCGGCTTGTATGGTACAATTTGTGGAAAGTCGATTTACAAGGGTACATTGGATTTACAGGAAGCAATTACAGTTGCAGAAAGGGGTGCGTAAGATGCTTGCAAAACGAATCATTCCCTGTCTGGATGTTCGGGATGGAAAAGTCGTGAAAGGTGTAAACTTTGAGGGCATCAAAGAAGTTGGTGACCCGGTAGAGTGTGCATATGCTTATAACCTACAGGGTGCAGATGAAATTGTTTTCTATGATATTACAGCATCCCACGAGGGAAGAGGTGTCATGCTGGATGTCGTACGGGAAACAGCAAAAAAAGTATTCGTCCCTCTTACAGTAGGCGGCGGTATCAAAACGGTAGACGATATTCGTGATACGTTGCGTGCCGGTGCAGATAAAGTGTCTGTAAATTCTCAGGCTGTTCAGAATCCAAAGCTGATCCAGGAGGGCGCAGATATTTTTGGTTGCCAGTGTATTTGTGTTGGCGTAGATGCAAAAAAAGTCGCTGAGAACAAGTGGACGGTTTACATCAATGGTGGCAGAGTGGATATGCACCTGGATTTGATCGAATGGGTAAAGCAGTGTCAGGAACTTGGCGCAGGAGAAATTTGCCTGAATTCCATTGATACTGATGGCGTGCGAGGCGGCTTTGATCTGCCAATGCTAAAGGCTGTCTGTGATGCTGTGCAAATTCCGGTAATTGCCAGCGGTGGTGCCGGAAAGCTTTCTGATTTCGCAGATGCATTTTTGGAAACAGATTGTTCTGCGGCATTGGCTGCATCGTTGTTCCATTTTCATGAACTGACAGTACAAGAAGTTAAAACAGATTGCCGCAGCAAAGGAATTCCAATGCGGTAAGAAAGAGAACAGGAGAAAAAATGGTTAAGATTGATACGGATCACTTGGAACAGTATTTTGTAAAGTCAGAATTGATTCCGGCGATTGCGTTTGATGTGGACACAAAGACCGTTTTGATGTTGGCTTATATGAATCAGGAGAGCCTTCGAAAAACATTGGAAACAGGCTATACTTGGTACTGGAGTCGTTCCAGGCAGGAATTGTGGAACAAAGGCGCAACGAGTGGACATTTACAAAAAGTGATCTCAATTTACAGCGATTGTGATGATGATACATTACTTTTGAATGTAAAGCAAACTGGTGTAGCATGTCATACCGGTGCATATAGTTGCTTTTTTAAGGAAATCTATGGAGAGGATGAAGAAAAATGAATGCATTACAAGAATTGTATGAGGTAGTTCTGAGTCGAAAGGCTCTGTTTGAAAGTGGCGAGGTGGATGTAGAATCTCAAAAGTCCTATACTTGTTACCTATTTTCAAAGGGACAGGATAAGATTTTGAAAAAATGCGGGGAAGAGTGCTCGGAAACCATTATTGCTGCAAAGAATAATGACAACGAAGAACTGAAAAACGAAATCGCTGACTTGATGTATCATTTGATGGTGCTGTGCGCACAGCAGAATTTGCCTTGGTCTGAGGTGGAGGAAGTTCTGGAACAGCGTAGTCAGAAAATCGGCAATTTGAAAACATTTAAGAACGTAGATCATAATTCTTAAAGTGGTACCGCACAAAACATAGCATTAGATTTTCTTTGTGCGGCGTCACCTTAAGCACAATTTAGAAAACTTCCGAATATACTGTAGAGGTGACAACGATTTTCCCGTGCAGTTTATGAGGAGGTTTTTTATGAATCATATGCATTCCAAGCAAGAATCCTGTGCAGAAACCATGCCGATACAAGTGAACCGTGTGTTTGACAGTTGTAGCGATCGGGATTGCTTTTCCAATCTCCAGATTTCCCTGGAGAAAGAACTGGTTGCAACGCTTACTCTGGTAAAGAGTCGGTGCGTTCGTGTATCGGATATTTGTATTACGGTTGAACCGGTTCCCTTTAATCGTGGATTTTATTCCATTGATTTAACCTATACGTTTCAGATAGAGTTGATGGCATATGAACGCTCTTGCGGTAGTCCGACTTTAATCACCGGAACTGCACTTGCAAGTAAGAATGTTATCCTCTATGGAGGAGAAAGTAATACAAAGACATTTTTCAGCAATGGAGAGCAAATCGGGGAAACAAATACTTGCTGCGAAATCGTGAATTTGCCAACTGCTGCGGTACACGTTGTTGATCCGATTGCACTGGAAGCCAGAATTGTTTCTGTACCTTCTGTGGATGGAGAAACCCCAACACGTGCTGTTACAATGACATTGGGCTTGTTTTCTGTCGTGGAACTCTTCCGCCCTGTGACAATTCTTGTTCCCACATATGAATATACCATTCCCACAAAGGAATGCCGTGCCGATGCCGAATCACCTTGTGCTGTATTTGACAAGTTGCGTTTCCCGGCAGAAGAATTTTCTCCCGGCTCTTTTTCTGTGGCACCAAGAGAACAAAATTGCGGTTGTACAGAGCATACACCTATGATGTCACAGGAAGATATTCTGCAAAATGAGTAATTTAAGGCGACACAAAGAGTATCTGGAAACTTTTGATACAGGGGAGGAACGGGATGCGGCGAAGCATGTATCAAAGACGACGAACCAGAATACGTTCTTTGTTGTGTTTTGGCATTGTGCTCGTATTGTTCTGTGTGCTTTTGATTCGTGTTGAACGACAGATCCGCCCCACATTGACCGCAATCTGTGAGGGAGAAATCAAACAGTTTGCAGCTTTGATTCTGGCAAACAGTGTATCCAATGTATTAGATGAGGGGGCATTATCCTATGAGGATACCTCCTCTATTTTATATGATGATGGAAATATTGTTGGGGTAAAAGTAGATACGGATAAGATTCAGGCGTTTCAATCAGCACTTTATAAACAGATACAAACCGATTTGAAGAAATGTCAAAATGAAACATTAGAAGTGGCATTGGGTACAGCATCTGGAATGTGGTTTTTTGCCGGAAAAGGACCAACAATTGCAATACAATTGCTGCCAATTGGTGCAGTTTCTGTAAAAATTGTGAGTCAACTTGAATCTGCTGGCATTAATCAGACATGTCATACAATCCGAGCTGAGATCACAGCAGAACTTCAGGCTGCTGTGCCTTTTTATACCGTAACAACCCAAACAGCCTATACCTGCCTTCTCGCTGAGACTGTCCTTGTTGGAACAGTACCGGATTCTTATATGGTAATTGATATGCCACAAGATACAAATTAGTCATATTTATGGCTTTTTATCACTGAATATTTGTTGACAATGACGAGCGGCTGTGGTATAATAAAAGAGCAATCATGCAGGAAAAGGAGAATGCATCTATGGATAAAATAGCTGCAAAAAAGCGCATTCTACAATTACAGAAGCTTTTGGAAGAATACAATGAGCAGTATTATGTGCAGGAAAATCCTACGGTTTCCGATTATGAATTTGATATGCTTTTGCGAGAATTGGAGACGTTGGAACAAGAATTTCCACAATATGCTACGGCAGATTCTCCTACAAAACATGTAGGAGGAACTGCTTCCAAAACATTTGAGAAAGTGCCTCATGCAGTGCAGATGATGAGTTTGCAAGATGTGTTTTCTTATGAAGAAATGGATGGATTTGTTCATCGCTGCCAAGGAGAATTGGACTCTGTCTCTTTTTTGGTCGAGCCAAAAATAGATGGTTTGTCTGTATCCTTGGAATATACAAATGGTGTCTTTACAAGAGGTTCTACCAGAGGAAA
The DNA here is from genome assembly GCA_964465095.1 of uncultured Ruminococcus sp. Taxonomy (GTDB): domain Bacteria; phylum Bacillota; class Clostridia; order Oscillospirales; family Ruminococcaceae; genus Ruminococcus_C. The sequence goes on along the minus strand of CAYXKI010000008.1, from coordinate 11,203 downwards.
TGGCTTTGTAGGAGAAGATGTGACGGCAAATCTTCGTACGATTTCTTCGATTCCACAAAAATTAGTGAATGCTCCTTCTTTTTTGGAAGTACGTGGTGAGGTGTATATGCCTCGGAAAAGTTTCGCTTCTTTGGTGGAACAGCAAGAACAAAACGGAGAAACCCCGGCAAAAAATCCAAGAAATGCAGCCTCCGGATCGTTACGTCAAAAGAATCCGGCAGTGACGGCAGAACGTCAACTGGATATATGGATTTTTAATATTCAACAGATAGAGGGCGTATCACTTACTTCTCATCTGGAATCTTTGGAATATCTGGAATCACTTGGATTCCAAAAAGTAATTCCTCATAGTAAGCGTTGTCAGACAACTGAGGAAATTCGGGAAGAGATTGCTAGAATCGGCAATGAACGAGATGGGTATTCTTATGATACCGATGGCGTTGTTGTGAAAATTGATTCTTTTTCTCAGCGAGAAGAATTGGGCGCCACTTCAAAGGTTCCAAAATGGGCAGCAGCCTTTAAATTCCCACCGGAAGAAAAAGAAACGGTTCTTCGTGAAATAGAATTAAGTGTCGGTAGAACCGGTGTGATTACACCGGTAGCGATTTTTGATCCGGTACAGCTTGCCGGAACCGCCGTTACACGGGCAACTTTGCATAATCAGGATTTTATTACAGAACGTGAAATATGCCTTGGAGATACAATTCTGGTGCGAAAAGCAGGAGAAATTATTCCAGAGGTGCTTTGTGTTACGAAACATGGTGACAATTCTGAGATTTATCAGTTGCCAAAACAGTGCCCGGCTTGCCAAGCAGAAGTAATTCGTGACCCGGAGGAGGCAGCACTTCGCTGCCCAAATCCGGATTGCCCGGCACAGCTTACAAAGCGAATGATTCATTTTATCTCAAAGGATGCTATGAATATTGACGGATTAGGCCCTCAGAACTTAGCTGCATTACAAGAAGAAAATCTGGTGCATTCTGTGGCAGATTTGTATCAGCTTCAACGAGATGACTTGATCAAACTAGAACGCTTTGGAGAAAAGTCTGCGGATAATCTTCTTCAGGCAATTGCATCTTCAAAAGACAATAATCTGGATCGGTTGATTTATGGGCTTGGAATACGAGGAATTGGTTCTCGTGCTGCAAAGCTTCTTTGCGAAAAATTCCCGAGTATGGATCAGATTCTTTCGGCAACTATGGAAGAAATTCAATCCATTGATGGATTCGGAGAAACAATGGCAGAGAGCGTAGTAAGTACGCTTCAAGAGCCTCATATGCAACAGTTGATTGACCATTTAAAATCAGTTGGATGCAATATGACATATACCGGTACAATTGTTGAGGATACCCGGTTCGCCGGAATGACAATTGTACTAACCGGAACGCTTTCTACGATGAAACGAAGCGAGGCACAAGAACTTGTGCAGCGATATGGCGGAAAAGTCAGTGGAAGTGTTTCTAAAAAAACAAGCTTTGTTGTTGCTGGCGAAGCAGCCGGCAGCAAATTGGATAAAGCATATGCACTTGGCATTCCGGTGCTGAGTGAAGAAGAATTTCGTCAAAAAATCCAATGAAAAGGTAGGATGAAAAATGAAGATTGATATTGCACACATTGCAAAACTCTCCAGACTGCGGATTGAACCGGAGCAAATGGAGAAGTTTGAAAAAGATATGGGTGATATTGTAGACATGGTTGACCGTCTGCCAGATGTTTCAGATGCGTTGACATTGGATGCAGAAAATCCAATGACGCTTCGGACTGATGAAGCAGTTGAACACAAATTCCGTCGGGAAGAAATGCTGGCAAATGCACCGGAGGTACAATCCGGTTGTCTGGTTGTACCAAAGACGGTGGAATAAGGAGGAAAAACACCCATGAAGCTGTTTGAGAAAAACGCTGCGGCATTGTCAAAAATGCTGCAAGAGAAAACTTGTAGTGCTGTAGAATTAACACAGGATGTGTTGGCACAGATTGCTGCAAAAGAAGATGCCGTTGGAGCATATGTAACAAAATGCGAGGATTGTCTGGAACAGGCAAAAGCAGTGGATGCTGCAAGAACTGCCGGAGAAGAACTGCATCCTCTTGCCGGAATTCCGATTGGGATCAAAGACAATATTTCTACAAAAGGAATTCGTACAACGTGTTCTTCCAAAATGCTTGGGGAATATGTTCCTCCTTTTGATGCAACCGTTATGCAATCTGTCCGTAAGGCAAAAATGGTCATTACCGGAAAGATGAACATGGACGAGTTTGCGATGGGTTCTTCTACAGAAACATCTTATTTCCACAAGACACACAATCCCCACAATTTAGAATGCGTTCCCGGCGGTTCTTCCGGTGGTAGTGCAGCGGCTGTTGCAGCAGGAGAAGCAATTCTGACGCTTGGTTCAGATACTGGTGGATCTATTCGTCAGCCTGCATCACTTTGTGGCGTTGTAGGCTTGAAGCCCACTTATGGAAGCGTATCTCGTTATGGTCTTGTTGCTTTTGCATCTTCTCTGGATCAAATTGGACCTTTTGGAAAGTCTGTACAGGATGTAGCACTACTTCAGAGTCTGATTCAAGGTCATGATCCGATGGATGCAACTTCTTCCAATCGTACGTATACCAATTTGTATGATCATCTGGAAAGTAATATCCAGGGCTTGCGGATTGGTGTGCCAAAGGAATATTTTGGTGATGGTATTGATGCTGATGTAAAGGAGTCTGTCTATGCAGCAATTCAGCTTCTGGAAAAGCATGGTGCAGTGGTTCAGGAAATTTCTCTGCCGAGTACGGAATATGCCATTAACACATATTACATTCTGGCATCTGCGGAGGCTTCTTCCAATTTGGCTCGGTTTGACGGTGTAAAGTATGGCTATCGTGCAAAGGAATACGATGGCTTAACCGACATGTACGAGAAAACCAGAAGCGAGGGCTTTGGAGACGAAGTAAAACGCCGGATCATGCTTGGTACATTTGTTTTGAGTTCCGGATTTTATGATGCATATTATAAGAAAGCAAAATTGGTACAGCGTCGGATTGCACAGGAATTTGCAGAGGCATTTCAGAGTTGCGATGTGATTCTCACACCGACTTCTCCTTCTGCTGCATTTAAGATTGGAGAAAATATCGGAGATCCATTGAAAATGTACTACAATGATGTTTGTACTGTTACCGTGAATATTGCGGGGCTTCCGGCTGTCAGCGTTCCTTGCGGAAAATCCAGCAATGGACTTCCCCTTGGTATGCAGTTGATTGGAAATAAATTTGCAGAACAGACGATTCTGAATGCAGCATATGGCTATGAACAGCTAGTTGGTGGCTTTCAGGTGATTCCGGAATCCTTTACGACAGGAGGCACAAACGCATGAGAGAGTACGAAATGGTTGTGGGGCTGGAAGTCCACGCTGAATTAAATACAAAGTCAAAGATTTATTGTAATTGCCGGAATGCATTCGGCTTAGAAGTAAATACACAGGTTTGCCCGGTTTGCATGGGAATGCCTGGAACATTGCCTACGCTTAATGAAAAAGTAGTAGAGTATGCAATCAAGATGGGATATGCTATGCATTGTGAGATCAATGGTGTATGCAAGCAGGATAGAAAGAATTATTTCTATCCGGATTTGCCAAAGGCATATCAGATTTCCCAGGCAGAAGTGCCCCTTTGTGGCAAGGGCTATCTGGATGTGATGGTAGATGGCGAGATAAAGCGGATTGGTGTTACCAGAATTCATATTGAAGAAGATGCAGGAAAGCTTTTGCATGATGATGCTTTTGCAGGCTCCTTGGTTGATTTGAACCGTTGTGGTGTACCGCTTATTGAAATCGTATCTGAGCCGGATATTCGAAGCAGTGCCGAGGCAAAGGCATACCTGGAAACCATCAAATCTATTCTGCAATATCTGAATATTTCAGATTGTAAAATGCAGGAGGGTTCGATCCGTTGTGATGTGAATGTATCTGTTCGTGAAAAAGGTGCAAAAGAGTTTGGCACACGCTGCGAGATGAAAAATGTCAATAGTTTCAGCGCTGCTGTACGTGGCATTGAATATGAAGCAAAACGGCAGATGGAACTTCTGGAAGCCGGTGGCACAGTAGTACAGGAAACTCGTCGCTGGGATGATGCAAAGGGCATGAGCATTGTAATGCGTTCGAAAGAAGATGCGCAGGATTATCGTTATTTCCCAGAACCGGATCTTTTGACAATTGTCGTTCCAGACGAAAAAATTCAGGCATTGAAAGAAAGCATTCCGGAATTGCCAAATGTAAAGCTTCAGCGATATGTCTTTGACTTTGGCTTGTCTCAGACAGATGCGACCTTGATTGCAGAAGATATTTCCCGTTCCACTTTCTTTGATGCTTGTGTGGCTCTTGGTATGTGTAAGCCAAAGAGCATCAGCAACTGGATTTTGTCTGATATTGCGAAATACACCAATGAAACCGGAAAGACAATTCCGGAAACCGCACTGACGCCAGAACACCTGACAGCACTGATCGCTCAGGTTGAAACTGGCGTGATTTCCAATGCTTCCGCAAAGAAAGTCTTTTCTGTCATTGTAGAAGCAGATCAAGATCCTCTTGCTGTGATTGAGGAAAAAGGTATGAAGCAGAATTCAGATACCGGATTCTTGGAACAGCTTGCAAAAGATGTGCTGGCACAGAATGAAAAGTCTGTTACTGATTACAAAAACGGAAAAACAAATGCACTGGGTTATCTGGTAGGACAGTGCATGAAAGCTTCTAAGGGAAAAGCAAATCCGGGCATCGTCAAAGAGATCGTTACCCGGATGTTATCAGAATAGTTTAGAACTTGTTCTCATAGTTTCTCTGGAATTGTTTCCATAGTAGGGAATAGCTGCGTGACAAATGTAGGAAGTTTTGTTCGGATTGTAAATCCGGAGGGGAGTCCAAGGCAGTTGTTTTCCACTGTTTCAAAGGTTAGTTGATACGCCCACAAACACTGGTATTTTCGGCGAGAACGTTGGTTCTCCTTTCTGTTGCCGTATTTGGTATCTCCTAAAATCGGTACACCAATATGTGCCAGATGTGCACGAATTTGATGGGTACGTCCGGTAATGAGATGTACCGCAAGGAGTCCATATCCGTTCTGAACGGCGAGTACTTGATAGCCAGTGATAATTTCTTGAAATCCATCTGCTTTTGTGTCACGGATTGTGACCGTGTTGTGGCTTTCGGATTTTTTATGCCATGCATGAAGCGTGGCATTTTGTGTATCCGGAATTCCTGCGGTAGCACAGAGATAAACCTTGTGAATTTTATTTTCTCGTATCATTTGATTGACTTCTCGCAAGGCAGCAGCAGTTTTGGCAGCGATTACAATCCCTCCGGTGTTTCTGTCAAGGCGATTACAAAGCGCCGGTGTAAAGCTTTGTTCTTTTTCCGGATGATATGCGCCGTTTTCATAAAGATAATGCAGCACACGATTGATTAACGTGTCCGGTGTCTGACGATTGTCACAATGAACCACAAGCCCAACTGGTTTCTCTACGATTAGAATCTGTTCATTTTCAAACAGAATCGACAATTCTGTCGGTGCTTGTAAAAAATCTGAATACGTTGCCGGTTTTGATTCTGTTGCTTTTGTAAAATAGTCATCCTGAACAAAAAGTGTAATGACATCTCCTACAATAAGCCGTTGTTGTGGGGTGCAACGCTTTCGATTTACTTTAATGTGTTTTGTGCGAATCCACTTATAGAATAGGCTTTTTGGCAAATCGGGCAATATCTTTTGCAGAAAGCGATCCAATCGTTGCCCACTATCATTTTCTTGAATGCAAAATTCTTTCATATGCGCTCCTTTTTTGTGATTATGCGTATTGTTTTGGTATCATTCTAAGTATATCACAAAGTAGCAAAAAAAGAAAGAACTTTTTTGAAACGATATGCATGTCGTTGTGAACTTTCGGGTATACCATATATATCAGATTCAACGGCATTGTTTTTGACGAAATGAGGAATTGTATGGATCATTTCAAATTGCATGCACCCTTTGCACCAACAGGAGACCAACCGGAGGCAATTGCCTCTTTGGTGGAGGGAATCAAACGAGGTGACCGGGAACAGACACTGCTTGGTGTAACCGGTTCCGGAAAAACATATACAATTGCAAACGTGATTGCACAGGTGAATAAGCCTACACTGGTTCTAGCACACAATAAGATTCTGGCTGCACAACTTTGTTCCGAGTTCCGAGAATTTTTCCCGGAAAATGCAGTGGAATATTTTGTGTCCTATTACGATTATTATCAGCCGGAAGCATATATTCCCAGTACAGACAGCTATATTGAAAAGGATTCATCCATCAATGATGAGATTGATAAGATGCGACATAGTGCTACTGCAATGTTGTCAGAACGACGTGATGTTATCATTGTTGCAAGTGTTTCTTGTATTTACTCTCTTGGAAGCCCGGAGGAATATCGCTCTATGACGGTGTCCGTTCGAGTGGGAATGGAAAAACCGATTGAACAGCTATTGAAAGAACTTGTAGCAATTCAATATGAGCGGAATGATATCAATTTTGTCCGGAATAAATTTCGGGTACGAGGAGATGTTGTAGAAATTTTCCCGGCATCTTCTTCTGATAAGGCAATTCGTGTGGAATATTTCGGGGATGAAATTGATCGGATCTGTGAAATCAATGTTCTGACCGGTGAAATCACCGCAACGATGCAACATGTAGCAATTTTGCCGGCATCTCATTATGTTGTTGGTGGCGAAAAAATCACGAAAGCAGTACAGGAAATTCGTCAGGAAATGTTGGAACGTGTTGCTTGGTTTACGCAGCAGCATAAACTAATTGAAGCACAACGAATCCAACAGCGCACACAGCATGATATGGAAATGCTGGAGGAAATTGGATTTTGCAGTGGTATTGAAAATTATTCCCGGATTCTGGCAGGTAGACCGCCGGGGAGTGTCCCTTATACACTTCTTGATCATTTCCCGGAGGATTTTCTTCTGATTGTTGATGAAAGTCATGTGACGTTGCCACAAGTGCGTGCAATGTATGCAGGGGATCATGCGAGAAAGCAATCACTGGTAGAATACGGATTCCGTCTGCCAAGTGCCTTTGATAATCGCCCTTTGAATTTTGACGAGTTTTACAGCCATATTCAGCAGGCAATTTATGTCAGTGCAACACCGGGAGTTTTTGAACAGGAGCATTCCAGTCAGATTGCAGAGCAAGTAATCCGTCCTACAGGATTGTTAGATCCTGAGATTCTTGTTAAACCGGTAGAGGGGCAAATTGAGGATTTGTATTCAGAAATCAATATACGGGCAGAAAAAAATGAACGTGTTTTGGTGACGACGCTGACAAAGAAAATGGCAGAAGATCTCACTGCATATTTGGAGAAAATGGGCGTACGGGTGCGATACCTTCATCATGATATTGATACTGTAGAGCGAATGGAAATCATTCGGGATTTACGATTGGGTGAATTTGACGTATTGGTGGGGATCAATTTGCTACGAGAAGGATTGGATATTCCGGAAGTATCATTGGTGGCAATTCTGGATGCAGATAAAGAGGGCTTTCTTCGTAGTGAAACTGCCATGATTCAGACAATTGGACGTGCTGCCAGAAATGCACATGGGCAGGTTATTATGTATGCCGACGAAGTAACCGGTTCTATGGAACGAGCAATTACAGAAACAGAGCGTAGACGTGCAAAGCAATCTGCCTACAATCAGGCACATGGCATCGTGCCAAAGACGATTCAGAAGGACATCCGGGATGTAATTGAAATTACTTCCAAAAAAGAAGTAGAGAAAAAGACGTCCGGAAAAAAATTGAAAGGGAAAGAAAAACAGGAACTGATTGATCAGTTGACCAAACAGATGAAAGAAGCAGCAAAGCTATTGGAGTTTGAACATGCAGCTTATTTGCGTGATAAAATCAAGGAACTGGAGGAGTCATGATACATGTTGGATAAAATTATTGTGCATGGAGCAAGGGCAAATAACCTGAAACAGGTTGACGTGGAAATACCGAGAGATAAGCTTGTGGTAATGACAGGTCTTTCCGGTTCCGGAAAATCTTCTTTGGCATTTGATACAATTTTTGCAGATGGACAGCGTCGTTACATGGAAAGCTTGTCCTCTTATGCAAGACAATTCCTGGGACAAATGGAAAAGCCGGATGTAGATCGCATTGAGGGACTTTCTCCTGCAATTTCTATTGATCAGAAAACAACTTCTAAGAATCCACGTTCTACCGTAGGTACTGTGACTGAAATTTACGATTATCTTCGACTACTCTATGCAAGAATTGGAGTTCCTCATTGCCCGGTTTGTGGCAGAGAAATCAAGCGGCAATCAGTCGATGAGATTGTCGATCAAGTTCTGACGTTGGAGGAAGGAACAAGAATACAACTGTTGGCACCGATTGTGCGTGGAAAAAAAGGACAGCATGTGAAAGCACTGGAACAAGCGAAAAAATCCGGTTATGTTCGTGTTCGTGTAGATGGCAGTCAATATGATTTATCAGAGCAAATCAATCTGGATAAAAATGTGAAACATTTTATTGAAATTATTGTAGATCGTCTTGTTGTTAAGCCGACAATCCGCACGAGATTAACAGATAGCCTGGAAACAGTTCTTGGAATCACCGGCGGATTGGCGATTGTGGACGTAATTGGTGGGGAAGAATTGCTTTTTTCACAGAGTTATGCCTGCCCGGAACATGGAACTTCTGTAGAAGAATTAACCCCAAGAATGTTTTCCTTTAATAACCCTTTTGGTGCTTGTCCACATTGTACCGGACTTGGAACATTTCAGGAAATTGATCCAAAACTTGTTGTACCGAATCCGGAACTCAGTATTCGACAAGGTGCAATCAAAGCCAGTGGCTGGAGTAATATCAATGACGACAATTCCATTGCTGCCACATATTACAATGCAATTGCACAACAATATGGTGTTTCTTTGGATGTGCCGGTGCAGGAATTGAAAAAAGAAGAGTTGGATTTGTTTCTCTATGGCACAGGGGACAAAGCATTATTTTTACACCGCACGTTGTCAAACGGTAGAAGTGAAGGGTATTGTGCACCGTTTGAAGGCGTAATTCCAAATTTGCAACGACGGTTTCGGGAGGGGAGCGAGTGGGCAAAAGAAGAAATCAGCGCTGTAATGAGCGATGTTCCTTGCCCGGTGTGTAAAGGAAAGCGATTAAAGCCAGAGATTCTCTCTGTTACAGTGGGAGAGAAAAATATTATTGCACTGACAGATCTTTCTGTTACAAACGCATTGGAGTTCTTGGATCAATTGCAGCTAAATGAACGAGAGGCAATGATTGCAGAGCGGATTATTAAAGAAATCCGAGAAAGACTTGGCTTTTTAAAAAATGTCGGATTAGAATATTTAACATTATCCCGGAACGCCGGCACATTGTCCGGAGGAGAAAGTCAACGAATTCGTTTGGCAACCCAGATCGGTTCTAGTCTGATGGGCGTATTGTATATCCTGGACGAGCCAAGCATTGGATTACACCAAAGAGATAACGATAAACTGATTGCAACATTAAAACGGTTGCGAGATCTTGGAAATACACTGATTGTTGTAGAACATGATGATGATACCATTTTATCTGCGGATTATGTTGTAGATATTGGACCGGGTGCCGGTGTAAATGGAGGAAATATTGTCTATTCCGGTAATGTTAAGGGGCTTTTGAAATGTAAAGCGTCAATTACAGGACAGTATCTCAGCGGAAAGCGACAAATTCCTTTGCCGGAGAAGCGTAATTGTGGCAATGGAAAATTTCTCTCTGTTTATGGTGCAAAAGAGCATAATCTGAAGAATATCAATGTTCAGATTCCTCTTGGAACGTTTACTTGTGTGACAGGAGTATCCGGCTCCGGAAAATCTTCTTTGGTGAATGAGATTCTCCATAAGTTTTTGGCAGCAAAATTAAATCGTGCCAGAACAAGATATGGAGATTTTGATCGGATGGAGGGCGTGGAATTTCTGGATAAAGTGATCAATATTGATCAATCTCCGATTGGAAGAACGCCACGTTCAAACCCAGCAACTTATACCGGTGTATTTACAGATATTCGAAATCTTTATGCGCAAACTAGTGATGCCAAGGCAAAGGGATATACAGCCGGACGGTTTTCTTTTAATATAAAAGGCGGTAGATGTGAATCCTGTCAAGGAGATGGCATTTTACGAATTGAGATGCATTTTCTGCCTGATGTTTATGTTCCTTGTGAAGTGTGTAAAGGAAAGCGCTATAATCGAGAAACATTGGCAGTAAAATATAAGGATAAATCAATTTATGATGTGTTGGAGATGACTGTAGATGAAGGTGTGGTTTTCTTTGAAAATCATCCGAAAATCGCCAGAAAACTTCGGACATTGCAGGAAGTAGGACTTGGTTATCTGAAAATCGGACAGCCTGCTACAACACTTTCCGGGGGAGAGGCGCAACGTGTAAAACTTGCAACAGAACTCTCAAAGCGTCCTACTGGAAAAACAATCTATATTTTGGATGAACCCACCACAGGATTGCATACGGCAGATGTGCATCGTTTAATTGAAGTATTGCAACGCCTGACGGCTGCCGGAAATACGATCGTTGTCATTGAGCATAATTTAAATGTGATTAAGGTGGCAGACTGGATTATTGATTTAGGACCAGAAGGGGGAGAAGGTGGCGGAACAGTAGTTGCCAAAGGTACGCCAGAACAGGTTGCAGATTGTCCGGAATCCTACACCGGGCAATATCTGAAACCGTATCTTCTCGGGGAAAAATAAAAGAAATTTGCTTGCACATGTAACGTATGATCTTTGTGCAGTGTAACTTTGGAAATTTTTTTCGGAAAGACTTGCAAAATCTCATGAAATCGTGTATAATAAAGAATGTGAGAAGTTTCACCGTGTTATCATGATGAAATTTCAGAAATATTCTCGAAAGGATGTCAATGATATGGCAGGATTAAACAAAGTATCTGTAGACGACGTAAATGTAAAGGGCAAGCGTGTCCTGGTTCGTGTGGATTTCAATGTACCAATGAAGGATGGCGTTATCACAAATGATAACCGTATCCAGGCTGCACTGCCTACCATCAAGAAGTTGGTAGCAGATGGCGGCAAGGTAATTCTTTGCTCTCACTTGGGTAAGCCGAAGAATGGTCCGGAGGCAAAGTTCTCTCTGGCAGCAGCGGCTGCACGTTTGGGCGAATTGG
>CAYXKI010000007.1:0-23462 GCA_964465095.1 uncultured Ruminococcus sp. | reverse complement strand
CTCCTCGCCCTTGACCTCGGCAGCATTTTCGAGAAATTGCTGCACCAAAAAGCTTTTATGTCTGTGAGACTTGATTTTCGCAAGAAAAAATAGATCAGGAGGAAAAACACATGAACTTACTAAGTGGCAAAGTAGCATTTATCACAGGAGGCACTCGTGGCATCGGCTATGCCATTGTAAAGACATTTCTGGACAATGGTGCAACAGTTGTTCTCTGTGGTTCCAGACAGGAAACCGCAGACAAGGCAGTGGCAAAGCTTTTGGCAGAGAACCCGGCATATTCTGTAAAGGGAATCGCTCCGGATATTACAAATTATGGGGAAGTAGAATCCGCCATTGCAGAAACTGCAAAGGAATTCGGCAAGCTGGATATTCTGGTTAACAACGCCGGGATTTCTGCAAGCCAGCCTTTGTACGAGTACAATCCGGAGGATTTTGACAAGCTGATGCAGCTTAATGTAAACGCTTGCTTTTACGCCGCAAGAGCCGCTGCACCGATTATGAAAGCCAATGGCGGCGGTGTAATTCTGAATACCTCTTCGATGGTTTCCATTTACGGACAGCCCTCTGGTGTAGCATATCCTACTTCGAAATTCGCACTGAACGGCATGACAAAGTCCTTGGCAAGAGAACTTGCAAAGGACAACATTCGTGTCAATGCTGTTGCACCGGGTGCTACTAATACCGATATGGTGGCAGCACTGCCGGAACAGACAAAGCAGTATATCTGTTCTACCATCCCCCTTGGCAGAATCGGCGAGCCGGAGGATGTTGCTAATGCATTTCTCTATCTGGCAAGCGATCTGGCATCTTACGTCACCGGAGAGATCCTCTCTGTAGACGGTTGCGCAAGAACTTAAGGCAATACTGCCTTAAGCCCTCTTTTATTAGAAAGGAAGTTTTTTTCATGGATGCAAGTACATTTCCCCTCTCCTTCCAGTACCATCTTGTTTTTGCCATTGTGGCAGCAATTTTTTTCTTGGTACAGTATATCCGGCTGAAACGTCCCTATCAGTTGATTCTTGTGGTGGCGTTTCCGGCAAGTTTGCTGATCTATGTAAACCCGGAGAGCAAAGTATGGTTCCAGTCTGTTGGCTGGTTTGAATTTGCACTGCTGGTTGGTGCAGTTCTGGTTTCGATTGTTGCACGGCAAAATGAAAAGAAAAAGCAAAAAGCTGCTTCTTCTGCCGGTGCAGCAGCCGCTTCGGAAACCACAGAACAATCTGCAACGGAGGAGAAGGATGCATGATTGATATTGCCGGAAAAAAACGAATTGTTTTAAAACTCGGTACTTCTACACTAACCCACAAAACCGGGAAATTGAATATCCGCCGCATGACAAATCTGGTACGGATTCTGTCGGATTTGCACAATGAGGGACGAGAACTTCTGATTGTCTCCTCCGGCGCAGTGGGCATGGGTGTGGGAAAATTGAACCTCCCGGAACGCCCCAAGGACACCCCCTCTAAGCAGGCAGCCGCCGCAGTGGGGCAGTGCGAACTGATGCATATTTACGATGATATGTTTGCCAAATATGGGGTGACGGTGGCACAGATTCTGCTGACCAAGACCACCCTGACCAATGGGCGACTGCCGCATGTTCAGAACACCATTCATCGGCTTCTGGAACTTGGGGTAATTCCCATTGTCAACGAAAACGATACGGTTTCCATTGACGAGTTGGAACTGGAAATCGGCGAGAACGACTCTCTTTCTGCCCAGCTTGCAGTTGCTGCTGAGGCGGATCTCTTGATTATTCTGTCGGATATTGAGGGACTTTATTCTTCTGATCCCAGAAAGAATCAGGATGCAGAAGTCATCCGTGTGGTAGAACGAATTGACGAGCGGATTGTCCGCATGGCAGGGGGTGCAGGTTCTTCCCTTGGGACTGGGGGAATGACCACCAAAATCAACGCCGCAAAAATTGCCACAGACAATGGAATCGACATGGTTATCATGAACGGAAAAGAACCGGAACAACTGTACGCTCTTTTTGATGGCGAACCCGTTGGCACGCATTTTCTGGCGTGTAAGGAATAATTGATAGACAAAGAGACTGAGAACGAGTTCTTATAAAGGAGGGAAAACCCCAATGAATTACGCACAGACCTTAGGCGTTCGTGCCAAGGAAGCAGAACGATTGATTGCAGCAGCATCGCCAAGCCAGAAAAATGCCGCCCTTGAGGCAATTGCCAATGCATTACTGGAACAGGAGGAAGAACTTCTGTCTGCCAATGCAAAAGATTTGCAGGCTGCAAAAGAAGCCAATATGACTGAGTCCTTGCAGGATCGTTTGCGGCTTACCCCAGAGCGGATTGCAGCAATGGCAGGGGCAGCAAGAGAACTCATGGGGGCAGAAGATCCCATTGGTGCAGTGGATTGCGGAAGCATCCGCCCCAATGGGTTGCAGATTCTGAAAACCCGTGTGCCCCTTGGTGTCATTGGGATTATCTTTGAGTCCAGACCCAATGTAACGGTAGATGCGGCAACGCTTTGCCTGAAAGCCGGAAATGCTGTTTTGCTTCGTGGAGGAAAGGAAGCCATTCATTCCAATATCGCCCTTGCCAATGTGATGCGAAACGCCATAGAAACTGTAGGCTTGCCGAAAGATGTGATTCAGCTTGTAGAGGATACTTCCAGAGAAACTGCGGCAGATATGATGCATCTGAATGGTTATCTGGATGTGTTGATTCCACGAGGCGGTGCAGGACTGATTCAGGCAGTGCTGCGTCAGGCAAGCGTCCCGGTTATTGAAACCGGTGCCGGAAATTGCCATGTCTATGTGGACAAATGTCTCCACGGCGAGGCAGATTATGCAATGGCAGTAAAGATTATCGACAATGCCAAAACCCAACGCCCCTCTGTCTGCAATGCCATTGAGGGCTTGGTGGTGCATGAGGAGGTAGCAGAAACACTTCTCCCGGCAGTTCAGAAAGCACTGTCTGCCCACAATGTGACAATTTATGGCTGTGAGAAAACGAGAGCCATTCTTGGGGACGAGGTACTTCCGGCAACAGAAGAACTCTATGACACGGAGTTCAACGACTATAAGCTTACAGTAAAAGTCGTGGCAGATCTGGAAGAAGCACTTGCACACATTGCAAAGTACAGCACCGGACATTCTGAGTGCATTGTGACCCGGGATCTTGAGGCGGCAAAGACGTTTCAGAAGCGTGTGGATGCAGCCGTGGTTTATGTCAATGCGTCTACCCGGTTCACCGATGGCGGAGAGTTTGGCTATGGCGCAGAAATCGGGATTTCCACCCAGAAACTCCATGCAAGAGGCCCTATGGGACTTCGGGAACTGACAACCGTGAAGTATCTGGTAAACGGTGACGGGCAGATAAGAGAATAGTGCGAAAGAATTTTCGTGGCTTTTTTCAAAAATATATTGACTATTTTTTGATTTTCGGGTATGATAAAGAGAAAGGACGAGAGATAGGGTAATACTGTACAAAATCGTCAGATGTTCTTTGTGCGGTGTCGCCCTGAGTCTCGTTTGTACGACAATAGGTGTGTGGAATCGGTGAGAAGACGGAACTATGGAAAATATATTTTGCGCTGGCTGATTGCACTGGTGCTGCTTGTGGCAGTGATTTCTACAGCGTTTGTAGGCTGTACACGACTTCTGCATATCTTTTTGACAAGCCAGGGCTTGCAGCAAGCGGATGTCCCCTCAGAAGAGGAATATCCGGTGCGTGGTGTAGATTTGTCTTATTATCAGGGAACCATCGACTGGGACGTTCTGGCAGAACAGAACGTGACCTTTGCATTTATCAAAGCCACAGAGGGTGTGGATCACAACGATACCCAATTTTCCCAGACGTGGGAAAGTGCAAAGGATTCTTCGGTTTATGTCGGGGCATATCACTTTTATCGCTTTGAGGACAGCGGCGCGGAACAGGCGGAGAACTTTATCCAGACCGTTCCGGTGACAGAAAACACGCTGCCCCCGGTGATTGATGTGGAACTTTACGCCTCTCTGGAGGAAACGGATTTGCCGGATGTGGAGGAAACCCAGGAAAATCTCCGGGAGATGCTGGAACTTCTGGAGGAACACTATGGGGTAAAACCGATTCTCTATGCAGCCCCTAATACCTATCGGAAATATGTAAAGGTCTTTCAGGGGGACTATCCGATCTGGCTCAGCAATTATTATTATGAGCCTTATTCGGACTGGACGTTCTGGCAGTACACCGATGATGGCGAACTAGATGGCTATGACGGCTATCAGCAGCGGATTGACTTAAATGTTTATAAGGGCAGTCTGGAGGAGTTTATGGAACAATTTCACCTTGTCCGGAAAAGAGAAACGCAATGACAGAACCAATTTTTTTGACACCGGTTTGTAAGGATTATCTTTGGGGCGGCAATCGCCTGCGAGAGGAATTTCACAAAGAGAGTCCGGCAGACAAAATCGCAGAAACCTGGGAACTTGCCTGCCACAAGGACGGCAGCAGCTTGCTTCGTGACGGTGCACTTGCCGGCACTTCTTTGCAATGCTATCTGGAAACACACCGGGAACTTCTGGGCACAAGGTGCGCCGACGCAGAAACGCTGCCGGTGCTGATTAAGTTGATTGATGCCAAGCAGGATCTCTCCATTCAGGTGCACCCGGAGGATGCCTATGCGTATGCAAATGAGGGAGAACCGGGAAAAACCGAGATGTGGTATATCTTAGATGCTACCCCCGGCGCAGCCTTGTATTACGGGGTCAATCGCCCGGTTTCAAAGGAAGAATTTGCAAAGCGTATCCAGGAGGAAACGTTGCCGGAGGTTTTGCACCGGGTGGAAGTAAAGCCGGGAGAGTTGTATTTTATTCCGGCAGGAACGCTTCACGCCATTGGCGCAGGGATTTTACTGGCAGAGATTCAGCAGAATTCCAACACCACCTATCGGGTGTACGACTATGGGCGACGAGATGCTGCCGGGAATCTCCGGGAACTCCACGTGGAAAAGGCACAGGCAGTGGCAAAACTGACACCAAGTGAACCGACTGTGCAATATGCCCCGAAGTCCATTCCCGGAGGAACGGTGCGCAAGCTTGCAAGCTGTGCCTATTTTGCCACAGATGTGGTAACGGTGGAAGAAACGGTATCCTTTGTCGTACCGGCAGAAACTTTTCATCATCTGCTTGTCATTGATGGCACAGGGTCTTTGGAAACAGAAACAGGCACGTACAAATTAAAAAAAGGGGACAGCGTATTGTTACCGGCAAATCTGGGAACGTACCGGATTTCCGGTCACTGTCAGTATCTTGAAACAAGAATTGAATTTTAAGGAGGAACTTTCACATGAAGTATTATATCGGAATTGACCTTGGCGGAACAAATATTGTGGCAGGTGTTGTCAACGAAAACTATGAGATTCTTGCAAAGGCAAGCGTAAAGACCAATCTCCCAAGACCGGCAGAGGAAATTGCAGCAGATATGGCAAAGGTGTCCAGAGAGGCAACTGAGGCAGCAGGACTGACACTGGATCAGATCGAATGGGTTGGCGTAGGCACACCGGGTATTGCCAACAGTGCTACCGGAATCATCGAATATTCCAATAACCTCGGCTTCCACAATACCCCGATGGTAAAATATCTGGAAACCGCTCTGGGCAAGCCTACCTTTATTGAAAACGATGCAAACGCCGCAGCTTATGGTGAATATGTTGCAGGTGCAGCAAAGGGTGCACAGAACGCAGTCTGCATTACATTGGGCACCGGTGTTGGCGGTGGTATTATCATCGACGGAAAAATCTATAGCGGTTCAAACTTTGGCGGTGCAGAGATCGGTCACACGGTAATTTCTGTAGATGGACCCCAGTGTACTTGTGGCAGAAAGGGCTGCTTTGAGGTCTTTTCTTCTGCTACCGGTCTGGTACGGATGACAAAGGAAGCACTGGAAGCAAATCCGGACAGTGCCATGAAAGAAGAAGAACACATCTCCGCAAGAACTGCCTTTAACTATATGCGTGCAGGAGATGCAACTGCGACAAAGGTGGTAGAGGATTACATCAAGTATCTGGCAGCCGGCATTACAAACACCATCAACATCTTCCAGCCGGATATTCTCTGCATTGGCGGTGGTGTCTGCAACGAGGGCGATCCGCTGCTTGTTCCCATGAAAGAAATTGTAAAGCGTGAAGTTTACACCAGAAACTCCGAAAAGAACGCAGAAATCGTCATTGCAAAGCTTGGCAACGATGCCGGCATTATCGGTGCAGCATTCCTTGGAAATGCACAATAAGTGATATCGTATTGCATATCGGTTAAACAAAAGCCTCCCCATTTTTGGGGAGGCTTTTCACATTTATTGTTCTTTGTGGGGTGTTGCCTTTTGTTATCGTCTGCGTCTGAGTTGTGTCAGAGTCTGGGTAACTGCGCTGAAATTGTACAGAACCGCAAAGACAAATCCCACAATCAACATCGGAATCCAACAGGGCGGTTCTTCTACGACAATCATGCCAAGGAGGAAGAGAAGCGCTGTGTTGGCAATGAATTTGGCGTGGTTGACCGGGAAAGGAACATATCGTCTTGCATCCACAATGCGGATACAATAGCAGACGAAATAGCTGAAAAAGGTTGCAATTGCCGCACCCATAATGCCCCAGGCGTGAATCAGGATGATGTTCAGCACAATGTTGACCACAGCGGCTACAAGGCTTGTCCAGAACGAGTGGGTGGTGTGCTGGGTTGCAGAATAGACACTGCTGAGGAACTGGTTAAAGCACATCATCAGAACACTGACAATCAGAACCGGGGTGTATTGATATGCAGTGGCATACTCCGGATACGTGCCGGAGTCAATGAGAATGGCAGAGAGAATCTGCACAAAGACAATCAGCCCTGCACTTGCAATAAACATAAAGGACTGGTATGCATCAAAAACTCGGTGATAAAACCGACTTCTGTCCTTTGAGTCGTTCTCTTCGATGGCAGACATATTCCACGCCTGAAAGAAGATGGTGGAAATGGTGGAAATCAGGTTCGGAATCTTTGTGGAAACGCCATAAACGCCTGCGGCAGTTTCTCCCACAAGACCGCTTGGGCCGGACATATACCGGATAAAAAGCCGGTCGGAAAAGCCAGTAACAAGCCATAACAGTGCCGATGGAATCAAGGGAACGGAGAACCGCAGCATGGTACGCAGGATTTTCTTATCCAGATATCGTGGGCGGAAGAACTTGTATAGCCCGGCAACTGCCCAGAGAAACAGACCGGACAGTAAGTCGGACAGAATGACGGAGATCATGAATCCTGTAACTCCAAGATGGAATCCGGCAATAAAGGTGACGTTAAAAATAAACAAAGTCAGCGTTGCCAGAATGCCGTCCATTGCAAAAAGCTTGACAAGCCCTCTTGCCCGGACAAATTGGGAGGCAATTTGTCGGAATCCGGAGGTAATGCAATAGATGACCAAGAGGATGACATAGCCCTCGGTGTAGGGCAGCAGACACAAAAGCGGCGACAGAAGCAGCAAGATCCCAATGCCGAAAAGTTCCGTGACGCAGGCAGAGGTAAAGACCTTTCGATTGTCAAAGTTTTTGTCAATGCCATAGCGGATCACTGCATCTGCAATGGAAAAGGTGATAATCGGAATCAGAAAGTTTGCAGTCAGTTCCAGAAGTTCTTTGGTGCTGTTGTCTCCGGGGTTGATGTTCCCGGTGTAAAGTCTGGTAAGCAGAAGCAGCAATATTTTCGATCCGAAAGAGCCGATGGCAAAAATCAGAGTGTTCGAAACAAGCTTTTTGTATTTGTTCATAGAAGTACCACCCAAGTGTTAAGATTCAAGGCAACACCGTATAAGTCGGCTTTGTTGCCATACTTATTTCTATTATAGCATAGTTCGGGAAAAAAGAAAATACTTTTTTGAGAATCTCTCAGAAACCTAGAAATTTGTACGAATGTGACAAAAAGCGTGCACCGGTTTTGTGTATCCTTACAAATCCTGAACCTGTTTATGTGTTACAAAATCGTGGCTTTTTCATAGAATAAGAAAAAACTTCCGTGATAGATTCGTGTAACATTGCTGAAAAATGCGGAAGTGCTTGACAGGTTGGCGGTTATTCTGGTATAATAGGATGGGTATGCTATAGAAGGAATCTTTTTCTATAGATACCATAGGTTTCATAAGTTTATGAATAGAGGAAAAGGTGAAAGCTGTCGGCGTTGCCCGACAAAAGTGATTTTATGAAAAACAATCGAGATCAGTTTAAACGGATCTTTTCATTTTTTACCGCAGTTCTTCTGGTAGGATTGTATACCTTGGGCTTTGCCTGGGTCTGGTATCACAGCTATAGCGATGCAATTCTGCTTCCTTTCTACCGAAAGGGCAACTGGGTAATGATTCTGATTTACATGGTGCTGGTTTTGCTTTTTGCCAAGTCTTTTGGCGGACTGAAAACTGGCTATTTAAAGCGGACAGATATGTTTTATTCCCAGACGCTTTCGATTTTCTGCGTCAATCTCCTGACATATTTTCAGATCAGCGTGGTAAACCGTAGCTTTTCTGAGGTTTTGCCAATGGTGCTTCTGACGATAGGGGACATGGTTGTTCTGGTTCTGTGGGTTGTGCTGACCAATAAGCTTTATTTCCACATTTATCCCCCAAGAAAACTTGTGGTGATTTATGGAGATCGCAACGCAGCAGAACTTGTCATGAAAATGAGTCGCAGAGTGGAAAAGTATATGATCTGTGAGTCTGTCAGCGCAGATGCTGAACCGGAAGTGATCCGGGAGGCGATGGAACGCTATGAGGGAATCATTCTCTGTGAGGTCTCCGGTACAAAACGAAACGATCTGATTAAATATTGTTTTGCCAAGAATATTCGTGCGTATATTGCACCGAAAATTTCCGATATTATTTTAAGAGGTGCAGAAGAAATTCGTCTTTTTGACACACCACTTCTGCTTTGCCGGAATTACGGCTTGACTTTTGAACAAAAGCTTTGTAAGCGGATTTTTGACTTGCTGTTTGCAGTGGTATTCCTGATTCTTCTGTCCCCCTTTATGCTCCTCTCCGCCATTGCTATAAAACTGGATGATGGAGGGCCGGTGCTATTTAAGCAAAAGCGTCTGACCATTGGTGGCAAGGAATTCTATGTGTACAAGTTCCGTAGCATGGTTGTCAATGCAGAGAAAAATGGTCCCCAGCTTGCCACAGAGCGAGATGATCGTATCACCAAAGTGGGACGTTTTCTTCGGAAGTGTCGACTGGACGAATTGCCGCAGCTCATCAACATCTTAAAGGGCGAGATGTCTGTGGTAGGACCCAGACCGGAACGTCCGGAACTTGCCAGAGAGTATGAAAAGACCATGCCGGAGTTCGAATTCCGGTTGCACGTAAAGGCAGGACTGACCGGCTATGCCCAGGTAACGGGATTGTACGATACCTTGCCTTATGACAAGTTGAAAATGGACTTGATGTATATTGAGAATTATTCGATTTTTTTGGATTTGCGGATTATCCTGATGACCCTGAAAACAGCACTGTTTCCCGGGGAAAGCAATGCCGAGGCATTGGAACACGACAAGCAGGAACACAACCGTGATACCGAGAAGGGAGATTAGACGAAGATGAAAGTAACCGCAGTGATTATGGCTGGTGGCAGAGGAGAACGCTTCTGGCCGAAAAGCCGCACCAATTATCCCAAGCAGTTTCTCTCCTTGACCCAGGACGGAGAAACCATGATTCAGAAAACTGTGAATCGCCTTTTGCCTATGGTGGCAATCGAGGATATGTTCGTGGTAACCAATGTAAATTACGCCGCACTGGTGAAAGAACAGTTGCCGGAGCTCCCGGAGGAGAATATTCTCTTAGAACCTTGTGCCAGAAACACCGCCCCCTGTATCGGACTTGCTGCCGCAGTGATCCGGAAAAAATATGGGGAGGCAATGATGCTGGTGCTGCCCTCTGATCATCTGATCCGCTATGAAGAGATGTACGTGGACACCTTGCGTCAGGCAGTGGCAGTGGCAGAAAAAGAGAAAAATCTGGTAACTATCGGCATTACGCCTACCTATCCGGAAACAGGCTATGGCTATATTAAGTTTGAACGGGACAACGGACTGGATACCCCCGGTGTTTATCGGGTAGAACGGTTTGTGGAAAAGCCCAATCTGGACACCGCAAAGGAATATCTCGCTTCTCATCGGTATCTCTGGAACAGCGGAATGTTTGTCTGGAAGTCCTCTTCTATTCTGTCCAATCTGGAAAAGCTGATGCCGGATATCTATGCAGGGCTTGTGCGGATTGAAGAAGTTGTGGGCACACCGGCATATGAGGGTGTGTTGGAAACAGAATATCAGGCATTCCAAGGGGAGTCCATTGACTTTGGCGTTATGGAAAAGGCAGAGAACATCTACACCCTCCCCGGCAGTTTTGGCTGGGATGATGTGGGGAACTGGCTTGCGGTAGAACGTATCAACTCCACCAATGAGTATGGGAACTATATCGAGGGCGATGTTGTGACCATTGGAACAGAGAAAAGCACCATCTGTGGCGGCAAACGTCTGATTGCCGCAGTGGGTGTGGAAAATCTCATTGTGGTAGACACCGACGATGCGGTGCTGATCTGTGCAAAGGACAGCACCCAAGACGTAAAGAAAGTAATTGAAAACCTCCGGATTTGTAACCGGAATCAGTTGATATGACCAATAGAAAGGAAAAAGTACAATGAGTAAACATGCATTGATTACAGGAATTACAGGACAGGACGGTTCTTATCTGGCAGAATTGCTGCTGGAACAGGGCTATGAAGTATACGGCATTATGCGTCGTAAGAGCGTTGTAGATTATGGCAACGTTGACCATATCAAGGAGAAGATCCACTTTATCTATGCAGATATGACAGATGTAATCTCTCTGATTACCGCAATGCGGATTTCTCAGGCAGACGAGGTATACAACCTTGCTGCCCAGTCCTTTGTTGCAACAAGCTGGGAACAGCCTCTGGCAACCGCAGAAATTGATGCCCTTGGGGTTACCAATATGCTGGAAGCCATTCGTTCGGTAAAGCCGGAGTGCCGGTTCTATCAGGCATCTACTTCTGAGATGTTCGGTCTGGTACAGGAAATGCCTCAGACAGAAAAGACACCGTTCTATCCCAGAAGCCCCTATGGCGTTGCAAAGCTGTATGGTCACTGGATCACAAAGAATTACCGGGAAAGCTATGGCCTGTTTGCTTGTTCCGGCATTCTCTTCAATCACGAGTCAGAACGTCGTGGTCTGGAGTTTGTAACCAGAAAGATTACAGATGCAGTTGCAAGAATCAAGTTTGGTGTACAGGATCATGTAGAACTTGGAAACATGGATTCCAAGCGTGACTGGGGTCACTCTAAGGACTATGTCCGTGCAATGTGGCTGATGCTTCAGCAGGACAAGCCCGATGATTACGTGATCGCTACCAATGAAACAAGAACGGTACGGGAATTTGTAGAAACCGCATTCCGTCATGCCGGAATCACTGTAGAGTGGCAGGGCAGCGGTGTCGATGAAATCGGCATTGATAAGGCAACCGGAAAGACCATCGTCAAGGTAAATCCGAAATTCTTCCGTCCCGCAGAAGTTGACGTACTGCTTGGCAATCCTGCAAAGGCAGAGACCACACTGGGCTGGAAGAGAGAGATCTCTTTCTCTGATCTGGTAGAGCGTATGGTAAAGAACGATCTGGCTCTGGTAGAGCACGAGATTAAGTGCCAGAACGTATAAGAAAAAGAACATTTTGATATAAGGCAACACCGTACAATTTCTTGTGCGGTGTTTGTCCATATTCTGAGAGCATGAACCGCTCTGAAACCGGAGGAAAGAACCATGCGTGTAGCATTTGATGTATTGCCTTTGATTGGCTGTCGGATGACAGGAATCGGGTATTGTGAAGCAGGACAGATTCAGGCGTTGGCAGATCAGCACCCGGAAGATGAATTTCTGCTGCAATTTTTTTCCCGAAAGGACGAACAGATTAAAATTCAGCGGTTAGCCCCCTATCTCCGGGAGAATATGCAGCCACATTGGGCAAAGGCATCGGGCTATCTCTACCGACTGGTGTCCAACTTTCTGCCGATTTCCTATTCCCATTATTTCGGAAATAAGGCACAGGTGACCCACTTTTTCAATTATATTGTTCCCCCTCATGTGGCAGGCAAAACGGTGGTTACAGTACACGATATGGTGTATAAGACTTTTCCGGAGACGGTTCGTGGCAGAACCCGATATATGTTGGATACCGGGCTGAAAAAGTCCATGAAGCGTGCCCATCGGATTGTGACAGATTCGGAATTTTCCAAGGCGGAGATCATTCGCTATTTCCCACAGTTTGCCGAGAAAATTCGTGTGGTCTATTGCGGTGTAGACAGAAACCGTTTTCATCCTGTAGAGGATTTGTCCCAGATTCAAAGTGCAAAGGATGCCTATGGCATTGATCGGGAGTATTTCCTCTATCTTGGTACAGTAGAACCCAGAAAGAATCTGGAACGTCTGATGGAAGCCTATTCCCGGTTTGCCAAGGGGAAATCCACCCCTCCATATCTGGTTCTGGCAGGCGGAAAGGGTTGGCTGGATAGCGGGATCTATCACAAGGTGGAAGAACTCCATCTGCAAGATCTGGTGAAATTCACAGAATACGTCCCGGAAGAACAGATCTGCCCTTTGATGTGTGGCGCACTGGGCTTTGTGTTTCCCTCTATTTATGAGGGCTTTGGACTTCCCCCTCTGGAGGCAATGGCGTGTGGCGTGCCGGTGCTGACCACAAAGGCAGCTTCTCTGCCGGAAGTTGTGGGAGAGGATGCGGTGCTGACCGATCCTTATGACCCGGATTCCATGGCAGCAGGATTGGAACAGCTTTATACCGACCCTGCACTGCGTCAGGAATTGTCACAGCGAGGGCTGCGTCGTGCGGAAAAATTCACTTGGGAAGCTTCTGCAAAACAGTTGTATGCTGTCTATCAGGAGGTACTGTAATCGTGGAAGAAACAAAAAAACTGCATATTTTGCAGGTGAACAAAGCCTATTACCCCCATATTGGCGGCATTGAAAGTCTGGTGCGTGTTTTCTCCAGAGAATTCCAGAAACGCCCGGATGCCGAAGTACGTGTGCTGGTTTGTCAGGAAAAGGGAAAAGGGGTAGAAAAGGTGATTGAGGATGTCCCGGTGACCTATGCCTCCAGTATTGGCACGTATTTCTCTTGCCCTTTGTCTTTCTCCTTTTTGCGAAAGTTCCGACAGATGGCAAAGTGGGCAGATGTGGTGGAGTTCCACGTTCCTTTTCCATTGGCAGACCTTGCGTGTCTTCTCTCCGGTTATCGGGGTGGTGTGGTAATTGCATGGCATAGCGATGTGGTGCGACAAAAGACTTTGCTTCGCTTTTACAAGCCCCTTTTGCGGAAGTTCCTCCGCCGTGCAGATGTGATTCTTGCCGCAACCCCGGGACATATTGCAAGTTCGCCCTTTTTGCAGGAAGTGCAGGAAAAGTGTAAAGTGATTCCCTATGGCATTGATGTAGAAGCCTATCGCCGGAATCCAAACTTGCCGATTCTCCAAGAACGTCAACAGCAAAAAGAACGGGTGCGGATTCTCTTTGTGGGACGATTTGTTTATTACAAGGGCATTGAGGTGCTTCTTCAGGCGTATGGACAGGTGCAAGGGGCAGAACTCTTTCTGGTAGGGCATGGAACAGAGGAGATGGAGAAAAAACTGCACCAGATGGCAGAGGAAAACGGATCGGATCACCCGGTGCATTTCCTGGGCAATTTGCCGGAAGAACAACTTCGTGCCGCTTTTGCAGACTGTGATTTCTTTGTGCTTCCCTCTGTTGCCAACAGCGAAGCCTTTGGCATTGTCCAGTTGGAAGCAATGGTCTATGGCAAGCCGGTAATCAATACCGCTCTCCCTACCGGAGTTCCTTATGTCAGCATCGATGGAGAAACCGGGCTTACTGTACCGCCGGGGGATGTAGACGCACTGGCAAAGGCAATGCAGCAGCTTGTAGAAAATCCGGCACTGCGAGAGAAGTTGGGAGAGGCTGCGGCAAAACGAGTAGAAACTGAATTTGACGAAAAGAATGTAGTAGAAGCCGTTTATCAGACATTGGCGCAGGCTTCGGAAAGTAGGCGAGAAAAGGCATGAAGGCACTGATTATCGGCGGCAGCGGATTTGTAGGAAACTATCTTGCAGCACATCTGACACAGGATCTTGGATGGGAGACAACGGTGACAAAGCTTCCACAGGAACAGGTGACTTGTCCCGGCTGTCAGGTCTGCGATCTGGATATTCTGGACAAGGAGGCGATTCAGAGCCTTCTGACCCGTTTCAAGCCGGATGGGATTTTTCACTTGGCAGCCCAGAGTTCTGTGGCACTTTCCTGGAAAAATCCGCAGCTTACCGCAGAGATTAACATTCGTGGCTGTTTAAATCTTCTGGATGCAATCCGGGGAATCAAAGATTATACCCCAAAGGTATTGCTGATTGGTTCTAGTGAGGAATATGGCGCACTGCCAAAGAATACAAGCCTTGTGACAGAGGAAACCCCGGTACATCCCGGAAACCCTTATGCAATTACAAAGCTGACTCAGAATCTGTTTGGCAGCTTGTATGCAAAGGCATATGGAATGTCCATTGTTATGGTGCGTGCGTTTAATCATGTAGGACCGGGACAGTTGCCACAATTTGTGGTTGCGGATTTTTGTAAGCAGGTGGCAGAAATTTCCGCAGGACTGCGAGAACCGGTAATGCACGTGGGAAATCTCTCCGCAGCCAGGGATTTTACCGATGTTCGTGACGTAGTACGGGCATATGGCTTGTTGATGCAACATGGCAAAGCCGGAGAGACCTATAATGTGGGAAGCGGTAAGGCAGTTGTGATCCGGTCGCTTCTGGAAGAAATTATTGCACAGAGTGGCGTGGAAATTACTGTAGAAACTGATCCGGCAAAACTCAGACCGGTGGAAATCCCGGAGATTCGTGCAGATATTACAAAGCTGCAACAGGATACCGGTTGGCAGCCGCAGATTCCACTAAAACAAACCATTGCCGAAACCATCGCAGACTGGCGAGAAAAGATCTAAGGGCAACACCGCACAAAGAGGGGAGTATGGGTATGGCACAGACAAAAGAAACACTGGAGCATCCGGAAATTTCAGAAGATTTGGGCTATGGCACACCGTCGGATGCATATGAGGAAGAGGTCTGGGAACAGCAGAAAGTCAAAGGATGGCCAAGACAGATTCACAGCTTTGGAAAGCGACAGAACCAGATTAACAAGGGGGCTGCTGCCAGAATCCGTGGGTTGGAGATTCAGAATCGCACCTTGGAAATCCAAATTGATCGACTGGAAAAGGAAATCGCTGCACTGACAGAAAAGGAAAAGAAAATCCTCGGCAGAGTGGCAGCAGAGATGGACACCATGCAGGCAGAAATCAACCGCCTGCGTTTGTCGACACAACTGAACAGCAATGCTGTAGACCGCATTCTGAAAGGACAGGAATCTTCTCCGGAAGAAACAGAACCGGAAACAAAACCGGAATAAAGTCCCTTTTAGTCGATTTCGTGATGCAATTGTATTTTTTATCAAATTCGTGCATAAATCGTCGGAACTTGTAAAACTTTTGTGAGTTTTCTCTTGACAAACCGGGAAAAATGCAGTATAATGAGGATAACACCATCGGTCAGAATCGTTATTTCTGACGGTGACGTTTTTACGGAGGTAATACAATGGGTGTATTTTCTAGAATTGGTGATATTCTGAAAGCGAATATCAATGATCTGATTGACAAGGCAGAAGATCCGGAGAAGATGGTAAAACAGATTATTCTGGATTTGCAAAAAGAAGTGAGCACGTCTACTCAGGCACTGGGAAAGGCAATGGCAAGCGAGCGGATTGCCAAGCAGCAGCTTGACATGGCAAATAAGACTTCTGCGGACTGGGAGTCCAAGGCAAAGGCTGCGTTGAACGCCGGGGATGTTGATCTGGCAAAGAAGGCACTTGCCAACAAAGTCAAGGCAGATCAGGACGCTGCCCAGTATCAGCAGATGTATGACCAGATTTCTGCCCAGACGGCACAGATTCGCTCTCAGGTAGAAGCACTGAAGGGCAAGCTGGAAGAGGCAAAGAGCCGTCAGGCAATGCTGATTGCACGTTCTCAGATGGCAAAGACCCAGAAAAGTCTGGCACAGTCTGTTGGCGGTCTGGACTCCTCCAGTGCAATGGATAAATTCAGCCGTATGGAAGAAAAAGTCACAAGAGAAGAAGCCGAAGCCGCAGCCTTTACCGAGATTGCAGGCGGCGGCAATGCAGAAGAAGAGAAAACCTTTGAACAGCTTCAGCGGGATATGGCAGTGGATGCCGAACTCCAGCGTCTGATGGCAGAGATGGGGGCAACCGGTGCTGAAGCAGAAGGGAGCACGGTGTAAGCCATGTTAAGCAAATCACAGAGCGGTTCCATTATTGTGATACGTTTTATTTTGACGTTGGTGTCGGTTGTACTTGCGGTTGCAATCTACCTTTTCTCCAACGATCATAAAAAGCGGATCAATCGGGAAAAATGGAAAGATTACGACGAATGCGGTCTGGTGTGACAAAATGACAGAACGGATGCAGTGAACACCTATCGTTGCTGCGTCCGTTTTTTGCTTGCCTGTGGGATTTGGAAAAAGGATGTGAAAAAATGCAGGGGAATAAAATTGTTTTGGATCTGGAATTTACGCCGGTACGAGATCCGGATCTGATGGAAATTGCCGGAAGTGAAATTCTGGAGATCGGTGCTGTAAAATTAGATGAAAACAATGAAATTCTGGGGGAGTTTCAAACTTATGTAAAGCCGCAATATAGCGGTATCCCGGCAAATATCACAAGAATTACCGGAATCAACAGCCACACTGTTGCTGCTGCACCAAGCTATTCGGAGGCAGTGGAACAGTTTACCCAGTGGATCGGCACGCAGACACGCAGCCGTTTTTATACCTGGAGTAATTCAGACCAGTATGTGCTTCTTCGGGAGGCAAATCTGAAAGAAACCAATCTGGAGGAGATGTACTATAGCCACTGGATTGATTTGCAACGAATTCATCAGCGGATGTATGGCTTTGCAAGACCTATGAATCTGACCAATGCCTTGGGGTCGATGCAGATTTATTTTGTAGGCACAGAACACGGCGCATTGGCAGATGCCAGAAATACGGCGAAGATTCTGCAAAATCTCAGCAGCGTCGAAGCCGTACATCAGCGAATTGAAGCATCTCATATCACATATAACAGCACAGAATCCCATGGATTTTCGATGGGCTTGCTGTTTAAAAAGAAATAGGAGGACATATCTATGCCAATCGGAAGACCGGGACCGGGACATGATCCCCACCATGAGCCACATCACGAACCCCCACATCACGATCCATTTCATCATGAGCCCCCACATCCGCCCCACCATGAACCGCCCCATCATGATCCATTTCATCATGAACCCCCACATCCACCTCACCACGAACCGCCCCACGAACCACATCATTGGTAAATCATAAGAATTGTTAGAAGTAGAAAGGAACAAAACAATGGAAAATCAGAACTATAATCCGAACCCGAACCCCAATCCCCAGTACACCCAACCTGTTGCACCGCCGCCGGTACAAAATGTATATGTCAACAACGATGATACCTTTCACACCGGCATCATGGGATGGATCGGCTGGCTGCTTCTGGGCTATTTCCTGCCGCTGATCGGTCTGATTATTGCCCTTTGTGCAGCAAGAGATAAGTCCGTAAAGCACTGGGCAGCAGCACAGTTGATTGTGGGCTGTGTAATCGTTGTAATAGTGATTGTTGTTGCTATTATTGCAAGTGCTTCTGCATATAGTATGCTCTCATAAGAATTCAGGGCAACATCACATAAAAAACCGGATGGTCAGGAGTATTTCCGACGCATCCGGTTTTATTTTTATTTTCAGCTTGCTCAGAACAAGTTCTTATTTCCGCTTGGAACGATTTTTCCGCTCTGTGTTGCGCTTGATGTCGCACATCCGCTCTTCGCTGTTCTGCTTAAAGCGATTGAGCATATCTTCAAAGGTCTGCTCGGTTGGGGCAGGCTTTTTCTTTGGTTCCCAGACGTTGGGTCGTCCTCTGCGCTGTGGCGGTGCTTGCTGGAAAGATTGCGATCTCCCCTCTCCATTGTTTCCACCATTGTTGCGATCCTGTCCTTGCGGACGAGAATTTCTGTAGGGACGCTGCTGTGCCGGGGCTTCTTCCAATTGCTTCATAGAGAGGCTGATTTTCCCTTGGGGATTGATGCCAATGACTTTGACACGGACAGATTGTCCCTCTGTTACAAAGTCATGGATCTCATTGACATAGCTTCTGGAGATTTCCGAGATATGCACCATGCCCATAAACTTTTCCCCGTCGGGCTGTTGCATCTCTACAAACGCGCCATACTTGGTGATGTTTTTGACTGTCCCCTCATAGATTGTACCAATTTCAACTTGCATGTAACTTTTTTCCCTTTCTTTTGTTCGTAAAGCGATGCGGTGCGAATCAATTCCTTGATGTATCATAGAACCGGTATTCATCCGGATAAGCATAATTATAATCTTCTCTTGCAAGTTGTTCCATATAGCTGTCAATGTCGCCGCTTTCAAGGACACGCTTTAAATCCTCGTTTTCTGCGGTCAGTGAGTCAATCTGCTTCTGTACCTGCGCAAGTTCCGTTTTCTTTTCGGCAATGCTGGATTGGATGGAAACCACACTAACCGTGCATCCCACAATCGCCGCTACAATTGCCGTCCGGCTGAGGAGTCGGAAAATCCAACGGGACTGTTTCTGTCCCGCCTGCTTTGCTTTTGCCATTTTCGTGCCGCCTCCTGCTTCTGATCTGTTCTATTGGTATTATACAACATTTTTTGCCTTCCAATCAAGGGCAAATTTGAAAAAAAGAAAGCTTTTTCAAAAAGTTTGGCGAAATGTCCAAATTTTCCTTTTAAATTCCTGAAAATCCGTACAATGCAATGGAAGAAACTACGGGAAATCCTGTAAAAAATCCCGGCAACGATGGAAAAAATCCGATGCAAAAGGGGAACGGTAACACAACCAATGGTACAGCGATAGAGTAAAGTCCCAAGTCCACTGCCAAAGGCATAGTAAAGCCGTAGTTCTCCTCGTGCAAAAGCAGTGGAAAAACACACCAGACACATTGCCCATCCCAGAAGAAAGAACACATCCTCCACCGCCACAAGCCAGACACTGTGTCGCCAGAGAATCCGCAGGGTGCGGAAAAAGTCGCTGAATATTCCAAGGGGCATCCCAAGGCATATAGACAAGAGAAAAAGCCGGCATTGCTGGGAGAGAGAAACATAGGTTTCCAGATTCATCGGAACAATTTTCCCAGAAGAGAGAGGGGACTGTGGCGATCTTTGTCACCATATTGTAGCTGCCACACATCGCCGGTAATGTGCATATTGCCGCTTTCTACGCTGACATCTCCCACATGGAGATTGCGTCCACGGATGATCAGTTCCCCAAGGGTGGTATAGAGGCGGATGGCTTTTTCATCAAAACAGTCCACATCGGTGACCCCTGTCAGGGTCAGAGTGCTTCTGTCCTCTATAATGAGGCTGTGGTGTCGCTGTTCCGGGGAAAGTTCTTTTTTCATAGCATCTACTCCTCATAATTTATTACAGTAAATAACATATGCAGCAACTTCATAAAAAATCACCAAATCTTCCAAAAATTATTTGTCTAATTTTCTGTTAGAAAACACTTGCATTTTTTTATAAACTGTGGTATAATAGCAAGGAATATAGTGCATGATCTTTTGTAGAGCAATGTGCAAAGAAATGTGGGAGGAGGGAGAACATGAGCGTTCTGGAAATCGTATTGGGCGCTGTACTGTTGGTAATCAGCCTGATTCTGGTGGTAATCTGCATGATGCAGGAGCAGAAGCCGCAGAATGCAACGGCTGCGCTGACCGGTGCAAGCAACGATTCATTCTACGACAAGAACCGTGGTCGTACAAAAGAAGCACGTCTGAAGAAAGTGACATTTGTCTGCTCACTTTTGTTCTTTGCTTTGATTTTGTTTATGGATATCGTTATGCCGCTGCTGACAAAGTAAGGATTTCGTCCTGTATTCCGGTGCTTTCCCGGATTCCCGAGGAACGCTGTCTGGATACAGGACGTTTTTTTGCCTGTTACAAGGAAATAGATGGAAATTTTGCGAGGGACTTTGAGTGGTGTCGCCTTTGCAGAAATCCGGCGACAAGGCGGTCGCCGAAAGCGTGAGTGTGCTGTTTTGCGGTGGTTTGCAAAGCGGCAAAGAGGAGAGAGAACTTATGGCAACTACATCATTTGACGCTGTAGAAAGCGTGGAAAACTATCGAAGAAAAATTATGACCTGTCTGAAGAAAAACGGCAGAACCCCCTTAAGCGACAGAGAACTTGCAACAAAGTGTCGTACCAATCGGGGCGGTGCTGCGAATTTTCGGAAGGCAGTGGAGGAACTGAAAAAAGAGGGTGCAATCTGTGAACGGCGGCGTGGCTATGTTTCTTCTGCCAATATGGGCTATTATCCGGCAACCATTGTCCGTCTGAGTCGTACCTTTGGATTTGCAAGACCGGAGGAAGAGGGAGCACAGGATGTGTTTATCCCCGGAAAATTCCTACAGGGTGCCATGACCAAAGATCGGGTGCTGATTGGAAATATCCCCTCCAGAAGCGGCAAGCCCGAGGGCGAGGTGTTGGCAATTCTGGAAGAGGCAGACAGTCGCCTGACCGGTGTCATCATTGACGATAACGGTAGATTGATGTTCCGTGCGGACACTATGGCAAAGACCCCCATTCAGATCCAGCGAAAGGACAGCGTACTCTATAAAGAGGGCGAAAAGGTTCTGGCAGAAGTTGTCTTTCGTGGGCAGCGTCATGCAGAACATAAGGTGAAGATTGTATTCAGCTTTGGCGTTTCTACTCGTGCCAGTGTTTGTTCTGAGGCACTTGTTGCCCTTCGTGGTGTCACAGAAGAATTCCCGGAAGAGGTAATCGCACAGGCAGATAAGCTTGCAAATGCGCCGATTTCTGAGGAGGAATATGCAAAGCGTCTGGATTTACGGGACACCCCGATTTTCACCATTGACAGCGCACACTCCAAAGATCTGGACGATGCAGTTTCTCTGGAAAAAACTGCAACCGGATATCGTCTTGGGGTGCATATTGCAGATGTTTCTCATTATGTTCAGCCGAAAACCCCTCTGGATGAAGAGGCAATTCACAGAGGGACAAGTATCTACTATGCAAACCGGGTAATTCCTATGCTGCCCACCAGTTTGTCTAATGGTATCTGTTCTCTGAATCCACAGGAAGATCGCCTTGCGTTTTCTGCCCTGATGGATCTGGACGAAAAGGGCGAGATTGTACAGTATCAGTTTGCAAAAACTGTCATCCGTTCTGCGGTAAAGGGCGTATATAGTGAGGTCAACGAGATTCTGGCAGGAACGGCTTCTGAGGAACTGCTGGAGAAATACAAGGCTGTCAAGCATATGATTCCTTTGATGAATGAACTCTGCGACATCCGCTTGCAGGAGCGGAAACGTCGTGGTGCGCCGGAATTGGAGACCAAAGAGGGCAAGCTGATTCTCAATGATGAGGGCGTATGTGTGGATGTGGTTGTCAATGAACGTGGAAAGAGCGAGTGCATTGTAGAGGAAATGATGCTGCTTGCAAATGAGGCGGCTGCCAGAATGGCAAGAGAGAAAAAACTGCCCTTTGTCTATCGTGTCCATGATAAGCCCAATGCGGAAAAAATCGAAAAGCTGGAGCATGTGCTGCTGCGTCTTGGGGTAGAAGTTCCCGTATTTACTGAAATTCAGCCGGCACATCTGGCAAAGATTCTGGACAACGCCAGAGGAACCGACTTGTACCCGATTCTCAATGTGATGGTACTGCGGTCGATGGCAAAGGCAGCATATGACTCTGAACCCATCGGACATTTTGGTCTGGCACTGAAAGATTATGCCCACTTTACCTCTCCGATCCGTCGTTATCCGGACTTGGCGATTCACCGGATTCTCTCAAGCTATCTGGAAACCCCGGATTCTTCGGAGATGGAAAAACGCTTTGGTGTTTTTGTTACGTTGGCTTCCGATCGTTCCAGTGAAACAGAAGTCAACGCTGTGACCATTGAACGGGATTGCGATGATTTCTATAAAGCAGAGTATATGCAACAGCACATTGGCGAAATTTTCGATGGCATTGTTGCGGGGGTAACAGATTTCGGATTCTACGTCTCTCTGCCCAATACCGTAGAGGGATTGGTGCACGTGGCAACGCTGCCGGAGAGCGACTGGATTAATGACGACGGAATTGCATTCCGGGAAGAACAGGGCAGTGCATGTTATCGTCTGGGCGATACGGTACGGGTACAGTGCACAAAGATCGACGTGAACAGCGGTAATGTGGATTTTGCATTGGTATAAGGCAATTTGAAAAACCATACAAAAACCTCTTGACCCGGTTGGATGTTTTGTGGTATAATGGCAATAGAAGAGTAAAACCCGGAGTTCCCGGATGAAGAAACCCGGAGTTTCCGGATGGATAAGAAAGAAGGAGTGTTTTCCCATGAAGAAGCTGACAAGAGTTCTGGCAGCACTGATGGCACTTACCATGTGTGGTGCACTGGCTGCCTGTGGCGATTCAAGCAGTTCGGATACAGAGTCCTCTGTGGCAGATTCTGCCTACAAGGAAGAGGACGATGTTGAAGTAGATACCTCTCTCATTGATGAGATGGTAGCAAGCGATCCGGATATTTCCGGACAGACCATTTATTGGTTGGCAGATTATGATCTGAACCCCACCAACAACCAGGACAGAAGCGTTGCCCTGACCCTGTTTGAGGACAAGTATGGCGCATCCATCGAATATGTAGCGTGCACTTCAGATACCAAGTTTGACACTTTGGCAAGCCGTATTCTGGGTGGCGATCCGGTGGATATGTTCCCCTATGAGTGGGACGCTGTGCCAAACGGTGTAACAAAGGATCAGTATCAGGCACTGGACGATTATCTGGATCTGGACGATGACATCTGGTCTGATATGTCTGATGTTATCAATATGTTCGAGTACAAGGGCAGCCATTACGTTGTGCCTTACAGCCTCTCTGATCCGCTGCTGATTACTTATAGCCGTTCTATGTGCGAAGAGAACGGTCTGGACGACCCCTATAAGCTGTACAAGAAGGGCGATTGGGACTGGGATACCTTTATGGATATGATGAAGACCTTTGTTTCCAATGCAGCAGATGGGGAAACAAGATATGGTATCAACGGTTGGTTTGGTCAGGCAATGGTACAGTCTACTGGTGAAACCTTTGTCACCTATGACGGCACGACCTTTGCCAACAACATCAGCAGCCCTGCCATTGAATCCGCAGAGGGCGTAATGGAAGAAATTATGAGCCTGAGTCTGTATGATGCAACTTGGTATGGCTATCTGCCTGATGATGGTTCTA
>CAYXKI010000006.1:9770-23779 GCA_964465095.1 uncultured Ruminococcus sp. | reverse complement strand
CCGTGTTCTCTCCCTCCGTCACGGCATTCGCCGTGCCACCTCCCTCTGAGAGGGAGGCTTTTCATTTTCATGAACTTTCTACACAGTCAACACAGTCATACCCACAAAAAAAACAACACCACACAAAACCTGTGCAGTGTTGCCGTGTTCTATTCTGTTTTCGTCTCCGGGAACTTTGCGATTTCCTGTAGAAATTGTTTGCCATATTTCTGTGCTTTGATAATGCCCACACCGGAGACCTGATGAAAGGCTTGCATGGTGTCGGGCTTTTTTTTGCACATATCCCGGAGAGAGGCATCGGTAAACACCAGATATGCCGGCACCCCCTCGTCTCCGGCAAGTTTGGCACGGAGTTCCCGAAGGCTCTGGAATAGCTGATTCTCCTCCGCAGAAAGAGACGCATCCGGTGTTCCCACAGGGGCAGCAAGCTTTTCCCGGACAATGGGCACACGCCTTGTAATGGTCTTTTCCCCACGGATAATCTCCGCCGACCCCACTGTCAGCACCAACTCCTGAAACTCCTTATAGGGACGCAGGGCGAGGTTTTTCTCCTGAATGAGTTCATCAATCTGTTGCATGACTGCCTTGTGTGAGGTTTTCTCCATAATCCCATAGGTAGAGAGGCGATCCAGACGCATCCGGAGCACTGCCTCTTTTTTGCTGCCAATGAGCACATCTGCAACCAGGGTACGGCTGAGATGATACCCGGCTTTTTGTCCACGATAGACACAGGAGACGATTTTCTTTGCGTCCAGTGTGCCATCTACCTCTTTGTAATTTCCCAGACAGCAAGAACAATTCCCACAGCTTTCCGGGGCAGGGTCCCCGAAATATCGCAACATCCGATGACGGAGACAAGTGGTGGAGGTAGCATAAAAGGTCATCTGTACCAGACGCTCTTTGCTTTTTTCTAAGAGAAAGGCACGCTGTTCCGGGTCGTCAATGTCCATGTTCTCCTGTCCCTGTTCAATGAGAAAGGTATTGATCCGCACATCTCTGCCACTATACAAGAGAATACACTGGGCAGGCTCTCCATCTCGTCCGGCACGTCCTGCCTCCTGGTAATAGCTTTCTAAATCTTTCGGCATATTGTAATGAATCACAAAGGACACGTTGGACTTGTCGATTCCCATACCAAAGGCATTGGTAGCAACCATCAAGGGCTTTCTGTCATAGAGAAAGTCCTCCTGATTCCGGCTTCGTTCTCCGTCAGACAGCCCGGCGTGATATCGTGTGGCAGCATATCCGGCAGCGCAGAGAGTTTCACAGACCTCCTCCACGTTTTTCCGGGTGGTACAATACACAATGCCACTTTTCCCGGCAAAGCCCTTTACAAGTTCGAGAAGTTCCTTGTCTTTCTTGTTGGGCTTTCGCACCCCGAAAAAGAGATTTTTCCGGTCAAATCCTGTTTTCACAAGCACCGGGTCTTGCAATTGCAACAGCTTTGCAATGTCCTGTTCCACCTGTCGGGTTGCTGTTGCAGTAAACGCCGTACAAATGGGACGCTCTGAAAGACTTGCCACAAACTCCGCAATAGAGAGATAACTCTGACGGAAATCCTGCCCCCACTGAGACACACAGTGTGCCTCATCTACGGCAATCATGCTGATTTGCATGTGCTGACTCAGCCACAGAAAGCTGTCTGTCATAAGCCGCTCCGGGGCAACATAGAGAATCCGGTACTGTCCCCCGGCTGCCCCCTGTAGGGTCTGGCGATATTCCTCTTGGGAAATGCTGCTGTTGATATATGCCGCCGGGATTCCGGCTTGATGGAGTGCCTCCACCTGGTCTTTCATGAGAGAAATCAGCGGAGAAATCACCACCGTTACTCCGGGCAACAAAAGTGCAGAGATCTGATAGCAAACCGATTTTCCTGCACCGGTTGGCATAATTGCCAGCACATCTCTGCCTTGTAATATGGCATCTACTGCCTGTTTTTGTCCTTCCCGGAACGCACTGTGCCCGAAATATTGCTGTAAAAGCTGTTCCGGCTGTATCATCAATTATAAGCCCCTTCCTGTGCGGATTCCCTATGCCAGCGTTCCCATTCTTCCCGGGCAGATTCCAGCAAAAGTGCACTTGGATTCTCGCCCCCCATAATCCGGGCGATCTCGTGAACACTTCCTGCCTCGTCTAAGAGCGTCACATGGGTTTCCGTTCTTCCGCACTCTGTCTGCTTTTCAATCATCAGATGATGGTCTGCCATCACCGCAATCTGCGACAAATGGGTCACGCAAAGCACCTGACGAATCTGCCCCACTTCCCGGAGTTTTCTCCCGATTTTCTGTGCCGCCTTGCCACTGACCCCAGTGTCAATTTCATCAAAAATCAAGGTGGGGATGCTGTCTCTGTCGGCAATGACGCATTTGAGTGCCAACATAATTCTGGAGAGTTCTCCCCCAGAGGCAATCCGTGCCAACGGCTTCGGGTCTTCCCCTTTATTGGCAGAGATGAGAAACTCCAAGGAGTCCATTCCATGAAAGGTCAGCTTTCCGGTGGTGTGCTTCCCCACAAGCACCACATTGGGCATATTGAGAAAAGCAAGCTGCTTAGTGACGGCTTGCACAAAACGCTCTAAGGTGGCTGTCCGATATTCCGACAAAGCTTTCGCCTGTTCAGAAACAAGGGCGAGGAGGGCAGACTTTTCCTGTTTCAGGGTCTCCATCTCTGCCACGTCCCCTTGCATCTGTTCCAGTTCCTGTTCTGCATGGTTTCGCCGCTGCACCAACTCGTCCCCGGTGCACTGATAGGCTTTTCCAAGCTGATGAATCTCCTGCAACCGGTTCTGTACCCGGGCATATCGTCCAGGGTCTAAGTCAATCTGGGATTGGAGATGTTTGCACTCTGCGGCAATGTCCCCAAGTTCAATGCCCACTGCCGTCAGCCGTTCCCGGAGGATGGCATACTCCTCTCGCAAGTCTGCATAGCCATCCAGTTCCTCCGTAGCAGCATCCGTCAAGGTAACCGCCGTCGACCCAACCTCGTCTCCATCCAGAAGCTGTGCTGCGTGTTCCAAGGCTGCGGAAATCCGGTCTGCATTCTGCAAGAGTTTCAACTCCTCCTCCAGTGCATCTTCTTCCCCATATTCCAACAGCAAATCGTCCACCTCGTCCACAAGGGCTTGCAACTGCTGTCGCCGGTGGGCTTTCTCCTGTTCCTGTTTCGCAAGGGTATTCAGTCGCTTGGCGGTCTGCTGCAATTTCCGGAAGGTCTCCTGGTATTGTTCCAACAAGGTAGAATCTCCCCCAAAAGCATCCAGAATCTGTAAATGGCACTCCGGGGACAAGAGAACCTGGTTGTCGTGCTGTCCGTGAATGGTAATCAGGGTGTCCCCGATTTCCCGAAGCACAGAAACCGTTGTGGTGTGTCCGTTGACTCTGGCGGCACTTCCGCCGTCTGCGGCAATTTCTCTGGTCAGTAAGAGTTCATCGTCCTCGTGGGAAATAGACAGAGCATCCAACCTTGCACAGACAATGGGATCAAGCTTTGTAAACAACGCCGTGACCACCGCCTTTTTACAACCGGTACGGACAATGTCCTTTGTAACACGTTGTCCAAGGACGGCATGAATCCCATGAATCAGAATGGATTTCCCGGCACCGGTTTCCCCGGTAAACACGTTAAGATTGGGCGAAAAGGGAATCCTGGCATGTGCAATCACCGCCAGATTTTCGATTTCCAACTCCGCTAGCATGAATAGCCTCCTGTTTCCATGCGTTTGGCAAAGGATTCCGCAAAGGCTTCTGCGGCTGCCTCGCTACGAAGCAATACAAAAATGGTATCATCTCCTGCAATGGTGCCTACCACTTCCGCCGGCTCTGTGGCATCCAGTGCGGCTGCTACAGCTTGTGCAGTGCCTGTCCGACAGTGAATCACTGCCATATTCCCGGCAAAATCTGTCCGCAAGGTGGCATTTTTCCAGATGCTATTGCCTACCTCCGGGGTCATAGTCTTTTTCGGGGCAGCATAACAAGACCGGTGCATCCCTTTGCGTTCCTTAATGAGTTCCAACTCCCGGATATCTCTGGAAAGGGTTGCCTGTGTCACAAAAACTCCCTCTTCCTCCAGACGATCCCGTAGCATCTCCTGGGTTGAAATTTCCTCTTCTGCAATGAGTTCCAAAATCCGTTCTAATCTCTGTCTTCTTGTCATTTGCGTCACGTCCTTTCTGATTTTAACGATTGCATCATTTTTCGACTGAGGGAATCAAAGAAAGTATTTCCACTCAGATCCAACATATCAAGGGTTTGCTCTGAACCGGTAATCTCCAAGGTATGCCCTCCGGGGAATGCCATTGCTTCTTCCCCGTCCACACAATAGTGCACATCCTGTTCTCCCCGGATGTGACAAGTCACCTGAAGCAAATTCTCCGGGGAAAACAAAATCGGTCTGGCAGACAAGGCATGGGGACAAATCACATTCATCTCAATGCAAGAGAACTCCGGTTCAATAATGGGTCCTCCGGCAGACAGTGCATAGGCAGTAGACCCGGTGGGGGTGCTGAACACAATGCCATCTGCACGATATTCCCCAAGCACCATTCCGTGCCGGGAAACCGTAAACTCTGCCACTCTGGAGTAATTTCTGGCAACCACAATGTCATTGAGAGCAGTCATCTCCCGGATGCAGTGCCCCTTGGTGTCCAGCACTCTGCCTTGCAAAAGCATCCGTCTTGAGACCCGATAGTTCCCGGTAGTAAGCTGCTGTGCCATCTCTGTAACCTGTTCCGGCTCAATGGCTGCCAGAAAGCCAAGCCGCCCGGTGTTGATGCCAAGAAGCTTTGCCTGTGTCCCCACCACATATCTTGCACAGTGGAGCATAGTGCCATCTCCACCAATGGCAATGGCAATCTCCGCCTGCCTTACTGCCTCCGAAAAGGGGGCAAAGCGGACAAAGGGATAGGGGGTGAATAAGTCCCTGCAACAAGGGTCAACCCACACCTCCATGCCACATTGATGCAATGCCACACAGACCGCTTGTGCCACTTCTCCGGCATTTCCTTTTTGCAGATGATGGAAGATTACCACATTCATTTGCCTTTAGCCTCTACTCTCTGTACAATTTCCTGTAAATCCGGAACAATTCCCGGCTTGTCTGCCTTTTCTACCACTGCCAGATATTCGGCATTCCCCGACCCGCCCCGAATAGGCGAGGGACAAAGGAGCTGTAGCGAAAGCCCCAAGGACGAAAATAGTTCCAATTGCTGTTGCAACACCGCAAGGTGCACACGCCGGGACAGAACAAGCCCGTTTTTCCCGATGTTCTCCCTGCCGGCTTCAAACTGGGGCTTGATGAGAATCGCTCCTACGCCGCCGGGTTTCACAAGGGCAGTTATACTTGGTAGCACGTGCCCCAGAGAGATAAAGGACACATCCACGGAGAAAAAGTCTATGGGAGTTTCCAGCTTCTCTGGGGTGACATTCCGGATGTCTGTCCCCTCCCAGTTGATGACTTTTTCGTTCTCACAAAGCTTTTGTGCCAACTGTCCGTGTCCTACATCTACCGCATAGACTTTCGCCGCACCGTGTTGCAACATACAATCCGTAAATCCACCGGTAGACGCACCAATGTCCATACAGACAAGCCCCTCTAAGGAGAGAGACAGGGCGTTCATCACTGCCTCCAGTTTCAAGCCCCCACGTCCCACAAAGGGAATGTCCTCCCCCTCCATGGTAACCGTATCCGTCTCCTTGACGGCATAGGCAGGCTTCTGACAGACCTTGCCATCTACCAGAATCTGACCGTTTTGTATCAAGGTCTTTGCCCGTTGCCGACTCTGGGCAAGCCCCAGTTCCACAAGGGCTACATCAAGTCTTGTCATGGTTGCCACATCCAAGTTCCTGTAAAATGTCCCTGTAAATCGCCGATTCCGACAGCCCCATGGTCTCCATCTGGGAGGCAATGGATGCCTGGGGTAAATATGCTTTCGGGGCAATCCGACGATATGTCCCACGGAAGCCGTGTTCTAACAGCAAATCTCCCAGAAGCTGAGAAATCCCACCGTAATAGTATGCTTCCTCCAGGAACACAACCTTTGCATAAGAACATGCAATCTCCACCACAGACTCTGCCAATGGGAAAATCCGGGTCAGTTTCAACAGGTCAATGGAATGCCCCTGCCCTCTGGCAGTTTTCGCCCCACGATAAAGTGCATCATAGGTTCTGCCATAGGAAATATACAACACATCGGTTTTTTCTCCGGAAGTGTGGGTATATTCGGTATTCAGAGCAGATTTATCAAACACAGACGTATCTGCCCCTCTGGGATAGCGGACACAGGACAAGCCCTTGTCCCGATACAGTGCCCGACGCAGACAGAGCCGCAACTCGTCATAACACGCCGGGGCATAGATAACAGCACCGGGAACAGTACTGAGATAGGACACATCATAAAGCCCGTGATGGG
This sequence comes from uncultured Ruminococcus sp., assembly GCA_964465095.1. Lineage (GTDB taxonomy): Bacteria > Bacillota > Clostridia > Oscillospirales > Ruminococcaceae > Ruminococcus_C. The sequence goes on along the minus strand of CAYXKI010000006.1, from coordinate 17,373 downwards.
TTTCGCCGTCCTCTCCCACAACCCCGGCACGGTCGACTCCAAGCACCACATGAAGTCCGCCAATTGCCACATCATGCATCATCTGGTCATAGGCACGCTGTAAAAAGGAGGAGTACACCGCAAATACCGGAAGCTGTCCCATGGATGCCAGTGCCCCAGAAAACGTCACTGCATGTTGTTCCGCAATCCCCACATCAAAATATCTGCCGGGGAATTTCCGTGCAAAATGGTGCAGCCCTGTTCCATGTTCCATGGCTGCGGTTACCGCACAAATCCGGGAATCCTGCCCTGCAAGTCGTGTCAGTTCCTTTCCGAACACATCGGAGTAAGAATCCGTCCCGGACACCTCCGGATTACCGGACTCAATGTCAAACTTGGAAATCCCGTGAAACTCTCCGGGATTCTCCTCTGCCGGGGCATAGCCCTTGCCTTTTTTGGTGTGCACATGGACAAAGACCGGACGGTGATATTGTTTCGCTGCCAACAAGGCAGTTTCCAACTCCTCCTGATTATGCCCATCCACAGGACCTAAGTATACAAATCCAAGATTTTCAAACACCGTCGCCGATTGTAACAGAACATCTTTCGCCATGTCCTTGGAATTCTTCAGCACCTTTGCCACAGAGGGACCGATCACTGCGGTTTTATTCAAGTGCCGCTCTACGGCTTTCTTGGTACGCACATAGCCCTCTCTGCTACGAATCCCGGAGAGATACTTTGCAAGTGCCCCTACATTCTTGGAAATAGACATATCATTGTCGTTCAAGACCACAATCAGATTGTCTTTTGTCTTTCCGGCATTGTTCATGCCCTCATAGGCAAGCCCTCCGGTCATTGCCCCGTCCCCTACAATGGCAACGGCAAAGTGCTCTGTATCTCCCTGCAACCGCATTCCCTCTGCAATTCCACAGGCAACAGAAATCGCTGTACTGCTGTGCCCACTGATAAAGCTGTCATGTTCCGACTCTTTTGGTTTCGGAAAGCCGGAAATACCGTTTTCCCGACGAATGGTGGAAAACTTGTCCATTCTGCCGGTGAGAATCTTATGGGTGTAGCATTGATGTCCCACATCCCAGACAAACTTGTCCTCCGGGGAGGAAAACACACGATGCAATGCTACGGTCAATTCCACTGTACCCAAATTGGATGCCAGGTGTCCCCCGGTTTCGGAAACCGTTTCTATCAAGAGACTTCGAATCTCCTGACAGAGTACCTGACACTGCTTAAAACTTAGCTGTTTCAACGCCCCAAGGGTTTGAATCTGAGAAAGGATACAGCCATCTGTGTCAATGGTTTTCTCTCTGTTTTGTTCCATGATTTCCCCCATCAATCTATAGGCAACACCGCACAAAGAACATCTGACGATGGATCTTGTGCGATATTCCCTTTCATAAACGCTCGTATTACGCTATTTCTTTCTGTTTAAAAGTTCCTCTGTCAGGGCAAGCAAAAATTCGCTGTCCGGGAACTGTTTCAAAAGTTCTTTCGCCTCTGCTGTCAAGGCTGCCGCTGTCTTCTGTGCCTGTTCCAGTCCCAAAAGGGTGACAAAAGTCGCCTTATGCTCCTCTGCGTCGCTTCCTACAGGCTTTCCAAGGACATCTGTGGTACTGGTCACATCCAGAATATCATCTACAATCTGAAAGGCAAGCCCAAGCTTTTCTCCATAGCTTGCCGCAAGCCGACGCTTTTCTTCTGTGCCACCGGCTGCCACACAGCCAAGTTCACAAGCGGCACGAATCAGTGCCCCTGTTTTGCAAGCACACATCCGCTCTTGTTCCTCCAGTGTCACATCCTGTCGGGTTTCGTAAGCCATATCCAGAATCTGTCCCCCTACCATTCCGGCTGCACCGGTTGCATGGGTCAGAATCTGTAACAGTCGCAAAGTTGTCTCCGGCGGTGTGGCAGATGCCGTACAGAGTACCTCAAACGCCCGGGTCAGAAGGGCATCGCCTGCCTGAAGTGCTGTGGCATGGTCAAACTGTTTGTGACAAGAGGGCTTTCCACGTCTGGAATCATCATCATCCATTTCCGGCAAATCATCGTGAATCAGCGAAAAGGTGTGCACCATTTCCAAGGCACAAGCCGCCGCCATTGCCTTTTCCGGGTCGCCCCCACAGAGATGACAGAACTCCAGAACCAGAACCGGGCGAATCCGTTTTCCCCCGGCTTCCAGAGAATATGCCATTGCATCTACCACCCGATGTTGCCACTTCGTCTCCGGGGTGACCTGTACATAAGAAGCCAGATGCTGTTCAATCTCTGCCACAAGGTGATTCAATTTTTCCCCATATTGTTGTTCCATCCGGCACACACTCCTATTCTTCCGGTTCTGCCGCCGTCGACCGTTTCTCAATTTCCAGCTTTGCCTCTTGCAATTCTTTCTGACAACTTGTCACAAGTTCCATTCCCTGAACATAGGCTTTTACGGCTTCTTCCAAGGGAACTTCGCCTTTTTCCAGTTGCTGTGTAATTTCTCGTAGCTTTTTCATATTTTCTTCAAACTTCATTCCGGTTCATCCCCTCTCAGTTACAGTTGCCTCTAACGTTCCTTTGCCAAGCTGAATGTGCAACTTATCCCCTACTGCCACCTGGTCTGCCTGTTTTACCAGAGTATCTCCATGATAGGTCAGTGCATAGCCTCTTCCTAAGATTTTCAAGGGGCTGAGCATATCCAGTCGCTGGGCTTCCTGCCCTAGTTGATTCTGCTTTTGTTCAAGCTGTCGCCCCACTGCTTTCTCCAGTCGCTGTGCAAGCCCCTCCAGTTCCTTTGCCGCCATCTCCTGCCGATGTACCGGGGACTGTAACCGAAGCCGATCAGAAAGCCGCCCAAGCTGTTGTTTTTTCTCCAGCAATAGTCGCTGTAACGCCGTCTCCAGACGAATCCGGCTATCCCGGATCTGCATCATAAGCTGTCTCACATCCGGTACCGCAAGTTCTGCCGCCGCAGAGGGGGTAGGAGCACGCAAATCTGCCGCCGCATCTGCCAACGTCCAGTCTGTTTCATGCCCCACCGCAGAGACAATGGGAATGGTACAATTGTAAATCGCCATAACGACTTTTTCGGTATTAAACGCCTGCAAATCCTCAGAAGATCCACCGCCACGTCCCACAATCAGCACATCGCATCCATCACGCTGAGCAGCCACAATTCCACGACAGACCGAGTCCACCGCTGCATCTCCCTGCACCTGTGCCGGATACACCAGAAGCTTTCCAATGGGATAGCGTCGCCCGATGACGTTCCGTACATCCTGCAATGCCGCCCCGGTATCCGACGTAATTACGCCGATTTTCTCCGGCATAGGTGGCAAAGGACGCTTTCCGGCTGTGTCAAAGACCCCAAGTGCCGTCAGCTTTTTCTTCAGTTCCTCCAGGGCTAGGGCTTGCATTCCTGCCCCATCCGGCTGTAAATCCGTTACATAAAGCTGAAACGCACCGTCCCGTTCGTATAGACTTGCCGTTGCCGCCGCAACCACCAACATCCCATCTTTGGGGGCAAACTTCAGCCGCTGGGCATTGCTGCGAAACATCACAGCCTTTACGCCGCTTTCCTGATCTTTCAAGGTAAAATACAAGTGCCCGGAACGATAATGGTTGGTGAAATTGGAGATCTCTCCCCGTACAAGCACCCCTTGCAGATTCCGATCTTCTTTCAGCTTAAATCCCACATAACGATTTAGCTGTGTCACACTTAAAATTGCCACAATCCGCCGTTCCTTTCTCGCAGTGCACCATAAACTGCCACGCCCACTGCGTTATCACAAGCACAATCCGGTTCTGCAAAATATCCCTCTGTCTCCGACAAAAGAAGCGGACGAATCATCCGGTTGGACATTACGCCCCCTGCATACAGCACAGGAAGCGTCCCATATTGAGAGATTGCCTCACGGATCATTCCACGAATGGTCTCGGCAACCGTCAGAAGACAATACTTTGCCACATCTTCCGGGGGTGTCCCCTTGTCCACCATTGCCTTACACTTATTCTCCAGTCCGGAAAGACAGCAATCCGTGCCACGAAGCACAGGACGAATCCGAAAGGTTGCATCGCTCTTTTGTGCAAGCTGTTCCAATGCCTTTCCGCAAGGGAACGAAAGCCCAAGCATCAGTCCCACCCGGTCAATTGCCTGTCCTGCCTTTAAATCCAGAGATGTGCCAATCTGGGTGATCTGCAAAAGATCCGTTTTCTCCGGCGTACAATAAAGCAAATCCGTTGTCCCGCCACTGACATGAAACGCCAGAAACGGTGACCGCAAGCGTTCCAACTGCTTTGCGGAATACAGTGCTGCAAGCACATGTCCGATCTGGTGCGAGGTGACATGCAAGGGAAGTCCCGTCATCACCGACAAAGACCTTGCCGTTCCAAGCCCGGTGAGAAAACAGGGCATATAGGACCCCTCTCTATTTCTCGGTCTGGAGGATACGCCAATGGCACAAAGTGCTTGAGGGTTTAGCTGTTCCATCAGTTCCGGAAGCTGTCTGGTGTGATGAAACACCGCATCGCTTTGCCGCAATCCGGCTGCTCCGGCTTTTACGGGCAAAAGCTTTTTCGCTTGCTGTACCGCCCCGGTTTCCAGATCCAATAGTGCCACAGAGGTGGTATAATTACTGGTGTCAATCCCCAGAACCTGTGCCATTTTCCTCGTCCTCCTTCTCTGCCTTTGGCATCGCACGCACATATGCGCCAAGAACGCCATTGACAAAAGAAGTATCCTCCGGATATGCATACCCCTGCGATAGCTGCACTGCCTCGCTGACAACCACGTTGACCGGGGTGTCTGAGATATTTTTCAGTTCATACAACGCAAGCCGTAAAATCGAACGGTTGATTGCCGGCACACGATTCAGACTGCGCTGCTTGCTGTAAGACGCAATAATCTCGTCCAGTTCTTCTACCTGAGACAGCACACCGTTTACAATTTTCTTCACCCGTTCCGGAACAGGACGTTCCAACATCTCCTCCGTAGAGGCGTATAACTCCTCAATGGTATTCAATTCCTCTGCCCGTACCATTGCCTCGTACAACAGCAAAAATGCATACTCTCTGGTTTCATGTTTTGTCATAAGTACCTCCGTATCCAAAATATGATGATTCCACCACATTTTTCTCCCATCCGGGAGCACGATAAAAAGAAAAGCCACCCTCTTATTCAGAGCGGCAGCTTTTCTGGTTTTACTTTCCTTTTCAGTATTATTTGTTTCTCAAACTGCATAATACAAAGAAAGTTCTCAGATTCCGCCGACTTTAAAACAGTCGTCTGAATAATTTCTCTCTTCTATTATACCAGAAAAACTTGCATAATACAACTATTTTACCTCAAAAATTCGAATATTTTCCGGAGAAACAGAAATTTCGTCTAAAATTAAGGATTTAATCATCGCAGCACCTGCTGCATCCAATCCCTCTGTCTGTACCACAACCTTTGCACTGTCCCCATCTAAGTACACCATACAGTCCGCATAGCCCTGTGCCTTAATCAGAGATTCCAGGGTGCTTTCGCTCTCAATCAGTTTCGAGGTCTCCACTGCTGCAATGGCATCGGTGACAAGTTCCTCCTCTGTTCTGTCCCCACCGTTTAAAATCGACTGCAAGGTTGCAACGCTTTCGTCCCGGCTTGTGGTGCGTTCCAGTCTGGCTGCTGCAAAATACTCTTCTGCACTGTCCGCTTCTGTAATCGCTTCCTCCTCCGACTCTGCTGTAGAAAACGCCCCCTCTGTGTCATTCTCTTCTGTATCCCCCAATGCTTCGTCCAGACTTACCCCCACAAAGGCAGTGTCTCCATAGTTTATGGACTCCTCTGAGGCAATTTCCAGCGTTTCTGTGTCCACATCCGACATCGCATAATTGACATACACCCCAATCGCCAACAAAAGTGTCAGACAGGACAAAATGATATGCTTTTTCCCAAGCAATATGGTTGGCTTTTTCATAAGACAAGATTCCTCCCTATGCAAGTTCTTCTACACAAATCCGGCTGTATCCCACCCCTAAAACGGCTTTTGTCGCCTTGGTTACCTTTTCTCGCACGGCACTGCTGGATGCCCCCTGACACAGCACCAGCACCCCGGAAATTTCCGGAGAGAGTACTTTTTCCACCAAAGGAGACTCTCCCCCCTCCTCCTCCACCAGAACAAGGGTCTGACTGGATTTTGTCTTGTTCTCCCCGGAATCTGTTTCCATGTCCTTTGCATAAACCGTTTCGACAGAGCTAGACAGGGTCAGCATCACCTGACAAGTGCCTACCCCCTCCATCTGAGAGAGCATCTCCGACAGGGTTTCCTCCAAAGAAGCACAATATTCTTCTGTGGTCTGGGACACGGCTGTGTCAAGTTCCTCTTTTTGTGTTTCCTCGGTGATTTCTTCTGCTTTTTCTGTGCCAAACAGCCCCGACAAAAGAATCAACCCCATGCCTGCCACCCCAAGAAGCACTACAAGACGCAAGCCCTTTTCACTCTGAAGCCACGTCATCAGACGACGTTTCCACTGTTTCCACATAAAGTACCTCATCTTCTCCCAGATATGCACCCAGAAGCTCTCGTATGCGTTCTTCCTGTGCCCCATGGCATTGGACGGTAACCTGTTCTATTTCTATGCTGCTGTCCTCCGTAATATACATTTCTGTCGTAACCTGTGCCACAATTTCCTCCTGTGCCAGAAGTTCTGTCAGACTTGCATCCAAAGTCTCTGCTGCATAGATACAGGTTTCTTCTAGCACCTCCTGCTTCGCCTCTTCGACAAGTTCTGTTGCGTCATCCTGAGAAATCGTAAAGCGATTCACGCCCTTTACCAAAGCGGTCAGAACCCCAAGCAAAAAGATACAGGAAAGCAATAGCCCAAGCTGACGATCAAATTTGCTGTTTGGTTTTATGCTGTGAAGCACACCGCCAAGAACACTGAAAATACAAGTAACCCACACAATGGATGCCACGTCTTTACCTACACCCCATTCCTGTCGCCACAACAAATAATGTTCCAAAGGAGATCAAAAGTGCCAGTGCAAGAGAGAGTGCCTCTGCGGTACCGCTGAGTAGTCTGGTAAGGGAATCGGTTCCAAACAATTGCGAAATCGCCAGTGCAAAGGTCACCACCAAGCGATACAACACAAGCTGAATCAAAGGGGGAAGAAAAAACCCACAGAGGGCGAGAATCCCGATGATCCCTGTGGTACTCCGTAAGAGAGACATACTCTGACACACCGTTGCATAAGCATCGGAAACCGCACCGCCCACCACCGGTACAGCATTTGCAATGAGATATTTTGCCGTTTTCGAAACCGTCGCCTCTGCACTGTCGGTCAGAACAGACTGTAGGGAGAGCACCCCCAGAAACAGCGTCATCATTGCCCCAAGTCCAACGCTTACCGCACGTCGTGTAAAACGCAGCAGTCCACCGATAGAAACCCACGGGGTAATCGCATCCACAATGGCAAGGGCAAAGCCCATGGTACACAAGGGCAAAAGGGTCTGGGACATTGTCTGAAGCAGCACATCTGCCACTGCAATAATTGCGGTCTGATAGCACACTGCCCCGGAAACCGCTCCAGAGGCTGCCTGAATCCCGGCAAACACCGGCACAAAAAGCAACATAAACTCGCTCCCCTGAC